>CAZTVT010000008.1:0-28004 GCA_964617175.1 uncultured Clostridium sp. | reverse complement strand
ACTTTTAAAAAGAATAAAAAACAAAGGAAAAAAAATAGGACTTATTTCCACTTCTAAAAGAGAATTTATTAATTTAATACTACAAGACTTAAAGCTTGATAATTTATTTGATATTATTGTTTCTAGGGAAGATGTAATAAATTTAAAACCCAGTCCTGAAGCGTATATAAAAGCTATTAATAGCCTTAGAATTAATACTGATGAATGTATTGCTGTTGAAGATTCGTATAGAGGAATAGAAGCTTCTACTAATGCAAATATAAAAACAATAAAAGTAAGTGAATATTCTAAGCAAAGTCAAATTATAAAAAACGCTATATCAATTGATAAAATAAGTAGGTTACTTTTAATATTAATAAATAACATATAATAAAGATAGATAAACAGCTTGTCAGGATAACAAAAAACGAATAATTAAAATTTGATATAACCCATCACACATTTGTGTGGTGGGTTTCCTTATTTTTCCAAATATTTGGTATAAAAATACAATATAAAGAAATAATACTAATAGGTGATATATATGAAGATAGGTATACCAAGAGGACTTGGAATATATGAGTATCCAATACTTTTTATTAAATTTTTTGAATATTTAGGAATTGATGTTGTAATGAGTGATAAATCTAATTCAAATATTTTAAAAGAAGGTATTAATAATTCACTTAGTGAATCTTGTCTTGCTAGTAAAATATTTATGGGTCACGTTGAAAATTTAGTTAAAAGAAAAGAAAAAGAAAATATAGAGTATATATTTATTCCAAGGTTATGTACTTTTGAAAATAATCAAACTATATGTGTAAAGCTTTTTGCAGTATATGATATTTGCAAAAATATTTTTGATGCAAAGTTTTTAACGTTAAATATAGATTATGAAAAGAATAATACAGAATTAAGTGCTTTCTTAAAGCTAGGAAAAAAACTAAATAAACCAAGAGCACAGATAGTATATGCATATATTAAAGCAAGAAAAATGCAAAGAATTTATGACCAAAGTAAATTAAAAAAGCAAATTGAGACTATTAAAAAAGATGATGGTAAATTAAAAATACTTCTAGTGGCACATCCTTATATAGCATATGATGAAATACTTGGAAAAAAAATAATACAAATTTTAAAAAAAGAGGGAGCAAATATATATTTTGCTAATATTAACTCACTTACTATGGAAAATCCTAAAGTTTTTAAGTGGATAAGAAATAAAGATTCAGAATATATAAACATTTCAAAGTCAGTATTTTGGAAATCTAGTAGAAACATATTAAATGGATTAAGTTCCAATTTAGATTATATTGATGGTGTTATATATCTTTCTGTTTTTCCATGTGGTACAGACTCGCTTGTAAATGAACTTGCTATGAGAAAAATAAAAGATAAGCCTAGTATTAATTTAGTATTAGATGAACAAGATGCAGATACAGGAATAAACACAAGATTAGAGAGCTTTTTAGATATTTTAAATATGAATAAAGAAAATATAAAGGTAAGTGGATAATATGGAAGAGAAAAAATATAAATATATAGTGAGTTTCCCTCATATAGGCAATTATTATGTTCCAATATACAATTGGCTTATAAATATTACTAATAAGGATACTACAAAAATAATGATACCTAAGAAGATGACAAATAAAACTTTAGAATTAGGTAGCAATAATAGTCCTGATTTTATATGTCTACCTTTTAAATATAATATGGGAAATTTTATTGAATCTTTAGAAGAAGGAGCAAATGTAATAATTCAAGCTGGTGGAGGTTGTAAATATGGATATTATGCTGAATTGCAAAAACAAATATTAGAAGATAAAGAATATAAATTTAAATATATAACACTTGTAGAAAAAGGTAAAATAAAACCATTTAGAGTATATAATAAGTTTAAAGAAATAAATCCAAAGCTCTCATTTCCTAAATTAATATATAGATTTTTAATAGCTGCTGGAATTGTATATTATTTAGATAAATTTGAGGATTATATTAGGAGTAATATAGCTTATGAAGTAAATAAAGGTGAGTTTAGTTTATTACATAAAAGATTTTTGGTAAAACTTAAAAATATACATAACTTTAATGAATTATTAAATGTTAAAAGAAAGTATTTTAGTAAGCTTAAACAAATAAAATTAATTTCAAAAGAGGAGAAAGAAAATAAAGTAAAAATAGGTATAATTGGCGAACTTTTTACATCAATGGAACAATTTTCATCAAATAACATAGAAAAAGAACTTACTGCTTTAGGAGCAGTTACAAAAAGATATACAACAATAACATACTTACTAGCTAAAAAGCCTTTAGAAATGAAAAAGCTTATAAAAAAAGCAAATAAATATATAGAATATGAGTTAGGTGCTGATGGAACTACAAGCGTTGCCCATGCAATAGAACTAGCAGATGGTGGGTATGATGGGATAATACATATAAAACCATTTTGTTGTACTCCAGAAGAAAATGCAATACCGATACTTCAAAAGATAAGTAGAGATAAAAATATTCCTATTATGTATCTTACTTTTGATACTCAAAGTAGTAATACTGGCATTAAAACAAGACTCGAAGCTTTTTATGATATGTTATCTATGAATAAAGAAAGAAATAAAGTAAATAGTGAGAATGCAAAGGAGGTATTAGATGGTTAATAAATATTATTTAGGTGTAGATATTGGTTCTATATCTACTAAAGGAGTAGTTATTGATGGAAATAATAATATAATTGCAAGTAAGTATTTATGGACTGAAGGTGGACCAATTGAAGCTACGAAAAAAGTAATATCATCATTGGAAAAAGAATTAAGTGAAAAAAACATTTTCCCAGACATTTATGGCGTAGGTACAACTGGCTCTGCAAGAAATTTGGTTGGGAGCATTTTAAATGCTAATTTAATTCAAAATGAAATTACAGCACATGCTATTGGAACACTTTCAAGATATCCTGATGCAAGAACAATACTTGAAATAGGAGGTCAAGATTCAAAATTAATAATTATAAGAAATGGAGTTGTAGTAGATTATGCAATGAATACCTTATGTGCAGCAGGAACAGGAGCTTTTCTTTCTTCACAAGCAAAAAGGCTTGGAATAAAAATAGAAGATTTAGGGAAAATAGCTCTAGCTTCTAAAACTCCAACTAAAATTGCAGCTAGATGTACAGTTTTTGCAGAATCCGATCTTGTACATAAAGCTCAAATAGGACACAGTAAAGAGGATATAGTAGCGGGCATATGTGACGCGGTTGTAATTAATTATTTAAATAATTTAGCTAAGGGAAAAATAATAGAAGATAAAGTTATTTTTCAAGGTGGAGTAAGTAAAAATATAGGTGTAGTTGAAGCATTTAAAAGAAATTTAAATAAAGAAATATATGTTGATAAAGATTCACATCTTATGGGCGCTTTAGGAGTGGCAATTCTTTCTAAAAATGTAAATAAAAATGGTGGAAAGTTAGACTTTAACTTTGATATACAAGATATACAGTTTAAGACTATAGGAGTTGAGTGCAACGGTTGTGCCAATAATTGTGAAATAGTAAATATATATAGAGATGGTGTTTTAATTGATAAACTAGGTGGTAGATGTGATAAAGGGCAGACAATTATAAAGACAAGTTAGCAAAAATTATGACTTTTTACTAATAATATGGTATATTATGTATAATAATTTTTTGGTTAGAGTATAAATTTATACATTTCTTTTATTAAAATGAATTTATTTTAATGAGGTAAATATAGACATTAAACTTATACTGTAAGCAAAAAATAGAAAAATAATCATCAGGATAAAAATATTACAATAGAGAAAGTTTATAATTGGTATAATGAAAAAAGTTTTATTTTTGGTTGGGTAATCTTTATCATTTTAGCAATAATTATGACTTGCTTTTTTTGTAGTAAATGGCTTTTCAAAGTTAGATTACAGTAGTGAATATAACTCAATGTCACAAGCTTTTGAAGAAAACAGAGAACATATTGAAGGGCTTTTAAATCCTGATATTAATATATCAATGCTAATTGATGATGATAATTATAGAGTTAGCTCTGATGAAAAACATTTTATTAATATTGGAGTAACTAATAATATGCAGTATATGGCAGAGTCACCTAGTATATGCTACCCTGTATCTATAAATAATGTTGAGTATATAATAAGTGATGAATATTATAATTCAAATATGTCTTTTCCTATAAGACTCACTTTTCTTATAATACTTTTTATGCTTTCTACTGCTACTTTATTGTTTTTTTTCTTTATTATTAATTTAATTTTTCTTCTTATTTTAGAAAAACTTATTAATCTAAAAAAGAACGAGGAATATTTAAATGATATATACTAAATAATTTTTAAAAAGATAAGTAATTTATTTACTTATCTTTTTTTTAATGATATAATACGTTTAGTAAGAGGAGAATAAGATATTATGAAAGCTTTAGTAACAGGTGCTTCATCTGGTATTGGATATGAAATATCTAAATATTTAGCTAAAAGAGGCTATGATATTATTGCAGTTGCAAGAAATAAAAAAGCATTAGAAACTTTAAAAAGTCAAATAAAAACAAATGTTCAAATTATATGCATGGACTTATCTATTCAAGATAATTGCTTTAAATTGTATGAAAAATTAAAAGATAATGAAGTTGATGTATTAATAAATAATGCAGGATTTGGAATGTATGGTAACTTTGATGTATTAGACATTGAAAAAGAAATAAAAATGATAAATGTAAATATTCTTGCATGTGATATTTTAACTAAATTGTTTTTAAAGGAAATGAAAGAAAGAAATCATGGGTATATATTAAATGTTGGTTCAATTGCAGGATTTATGCCAGGTCCACTTATGAGTTCATATTATGCTTCAAAATCATATGTGGTAAAGCTTACTGAAGGAATTAGAAAAGAGCTTAAAAAGTCAAAATCAGGAGTATCAATAAGTGTGCTTTGTCCAGGTCCTGTAAATACAAATTTTAATGAAACGGCAGGAGTTAAATTTGCAGTAAAACCACTATCTAGCGAATATGTAGCTAAATATGCAATAGATATGATGTTTAAAAAGAAACTTATTATTGTGCCTGGATGTATGATAAAAATTGCTAGATTTTTAAGTAAATTTGCACCAGACAATATTGTGGCAGAAGTCGTATACCATATCCAAACACGTAAAGATAAATGATATAAAAAGGAGGATTAAATGAATTTTCTTATTGTAGGTGATATTGTAGGTAAAACTGGATTAGAAAGATTAGAAAAAGAGTTACCAAAATTAATCAATGAAAGAAATATAGATTTTTGTATAGTTAATGGTGAAAACTCTGCAAATGGCAAAGGACTTAGAAAACAAGAATATGATAAAATTAAGTCTCTTGGTGTGGATGTAATAACTATGGGAAATCATATATATTATAGAAAAGAAATGGCAAGTGAATATATAAAATATAAAGATTTGCTTATACCAGCAAATATAACTAATTTAAATGGAAATAATAATATTGTTATAGAGAAAAATAAAAAGAAAATAGCTGTAATAAACTTAATAGGAAAAGTTGAGATGGGGGAGAATATTGAAAAAAATATATCTGACCCTTTTAAAACCATATCTAATCAGATTGATGAAGTAAAAAAACAGGGTGTTGATTATATTTTCCTTGATTTTCACGCTGAAGCAACAGCTGAAAAAATAGCGATGGGATATTATCTATCAGGAATTGTTACATGTGTTTTTGGTACACATACACATGTTCAAACTGCAGATGAAAAAATATTAGATGGAGGAACAGCATATATAACAGATGTGGGAATGACAGGTCCTTTAGAAAGTGTTATAGGATTAAAAAAAGAAGTTGCTCTTAAAAGATTTGTAGAAGGTGCATATGCTAAATATGAATGTAGTAGTAATGCAGCATGTGTTAATGGGGTTATTGTAACTACTGATGATACAACTAATAAAGCAAGTAAGATAGAAAGAATAAATATGTAACTATAAAATAAACATTTCATATAATAATATATAGCCATAAATAGGTGATATTATATGAAATGTTTTTTTAAATGTATAAAAAATTTATATTTAGATGCAAAAAATATAAATGAAAAAGATCCTGCATCAAGGGGAATACTTACAGTTATATTTTTATATCCAGGATTTCACGCCATAGTTAGCCATAGAATTGCTCATTTTTTATTTAAGCATCACTTTTTCTTTTTAGCAAGATTAATATCTCAAATCTCAAGACATAAAACAGGTATTGAAATACATCCTGGTGCTATTATTGGAAATAGACTTTTTATGGATCATGGTATGGGAATTGTAATAGGTGAGACTACAATAATAGGAGATAATTGTACTATATATCACGGAGTAACTCTTGGTGGAACAGGAAAAGATAAAATTAAAAGACATCCTACATTAAAGAGCAATGTTTTAATTGGATGTGGTAGTAAAGTACTTGGAAATATAACAATTGGTGAAAATGTAAAGATAGGGGCAAATTCAGTAGTTTTAAAGAGTATAGAAGCTAATAAAACAGTTGTGGGAATTCCAGGAAAGGTTGTTTGAAATTGCCTTATTTTTAATAGTAAGTCAACTAAACCAGAAATTGAAGAAGTGGTATTATCATATGAAAAACAAATTTCTGAGGCAGTCTCTTTTTATAAATAAAATTATAACAATTTATCATATAAACTTAAAAATAATTTTGAATTAGAATTTGATGAATTAAAAATATCAATCAAAAAAAATTCAGAAGAAGATATACATATAATAGCTAAATATAAGAACTATGATAATTTAGAATTTATTTTAAAAGATAATAAATTTGAAAAATTCGAAAAAGAAAAGTCAGTGGGATTTTCAGTAGCAGTTTGTGTTTGCTTTTGTATATTTATAGACTTATGCATAATTTTCTTGGTACTTTCTGTTTTTTTATGTTCAGAGAATTTAAAGAGTTCAAATAGATAAAAAATAGTAAAATATTTAGAGCTTTCTAAAACATTTTACTATTTTATTAGTTTATTTACTTATTTGTCTTAAGCAATTTTTACAGATATTTTTATTTTTAAATGTTGTTATATCATTTGCTTCGCCACAAAAAACACATGATGGTAAATATTTCTTTAATATAACAGAGTCACCACTTGTGTATATTTCAAGCGAATCCTTAACGTCAATTCCAAGACTTTTTCTAAGTTCAGATGGCAGAACAATTCTACCAAGCTCATCAACCTTTCTTACAATACCAGTAGATTTCATTTTTTACCTCCTTATATTTTCTATATTTATCTAATGATGATATGTCTCATTATTAATAATTTTAAAAGCTCTAAAAATTTGTTCTAAAAGGAATAATCTTATTAATTGATGCGGAAAAGTAAGTAAAGAAAAACAAATTTTTTTATTACAAATGTTTAATAACTTATCTGACATTCCTAAGCTTCCACCTATTAAAAATACAATTGTAGAAAAACCATTTACAACAATATCTTCAATTTGTTTGGAAAATTGTATCGAAGATATAGAAGAGCCTTTTAAATCAAGTGCAATTATGTATGGCTTATTTATACTATTTAGTTTGTTTAAAACTTTATTACTTTCTTTTTCTTTTATTAAACAAATGTCAGATTCGGATGGATTATGAGGAATTTTTTCATCTTCTACTTCTATAATATCAATTTTAGCATATTTAGTTATTCTTTTTTTGTATTCATTTATTAATGAGTATAAGTTTTTATCTTTTATTTTTCCAACACTTATAATTTTTATATTTATCATACACTATATACCTCACAAGATAAACTTTTTGAAGCAATATCTAAATTTATATCAGAAAGTAGGATATTATTTTTTAAAAGTTCGCTTTCTAATGTGTTTAGTAAAACGTCAGGATTATTATTATTTTGGCTTAAGTGAGCAAATAAAAAATTTTCTTTTCCTATATTTGCAAGCTTAGATACAGTTATTGCCGCATCATCATTTGATAAGTGACCGGTAGAACTTTTTATTCTGTGTTTTAGAGGATAAGGATACTTACCAAAATCAAGCATTGCACTATCGTAATTAGCTTCTAGAACTATGTAGTCAGAAAATTTTAAATATTCAAATACTTCATCTGAAACATATCCTAAGTCGGTAGCATATGTTAAATTATCATTTCCATTTATAATGTTATATCCACATGGACATATTGCATCGTGTGACGTTTCAAATGGAGTTATTTCTAAATCTTTTATTTTAAATGGTTGTCCATAGTTTACTTTTATAACATCTGAAGGAATATTTTTTTCTTTTAACATATCTTTTAAGAATGAAGCAGTTTTACCGCAAGCATAAATTGGTATATTATTTTTCCTACATAAAAGTGATAAACCCTTTATATGATCAATATGTTCGTGTGTTATTAAAACAGCAGATATATCAGAAATATTCTTATCAATACTTTTAAGACCTTCGTTTATAGCTTTATATGAAACTCCAACATCAAGTAATATATTAGTTTTATTTGACTCTATATGAAACATATTACCAGAACTTGAGCTGTATAGTGGATGAATATTAAGCATTTACGTCACCCCTTAAAGAATCATCATCTATAAGCTTAATATTTGCTCCTAAATTATTAAATTTTTCGGCTATATTTTCATAACCCCTTAAAATATGTTCAATATTATATACATCTGTATCTCCTTCAGCAACGAGTCCGGCAATTATCATAGCAGCACCAGCTCTTAAGTCATGAGAATGAACAGGTGCACTGTATAGTTTGTCAACACCTTTTATTATTGCAGTTGAACCATGTGCAGAAATATCTGCACCCATTTTAGCAAGTTCATCAGTATATTGAAATCTAGATTCCCATATGCTTTCAACAATTATTCCTGTACCATCACATATAGTAAGCAAAATGCACATTTGCGGTTGCATATCTGTTGGAAAACCAGGATAAGGCATAGTTTTAACACTGAAAGCCTTAGGTCTCTCAGTCATTTTTACTCTAACAGAAGATGAACTTTCTTCTACTGTGGCACCAGCTTCTATTAATTTTGAAGTTATAGGCTCTAAGTGTTTTGGAATACAATTTTTTATTAAAACATCACCTTTAGTCACGGCAGCTGCAACCATGAATGTACCAGCCTCTATTTGATCCGGAATAATAGAATAACTAGATTTTTGAGATAAACTATCTACACCTGTTATTTTTATAGTATCGGTTCCAGCACCTTTTATATTAGCTCCCATTGAATTTAAGAAATTGGCTAGATCCACAACATGAGGTTCTTTTGCACAGTTTTCTATAGTTGTATTACCCTCAGCTAAAGTAGCAGCTAAAATAGCATTCATAGTGGCACCAACACTAACTACGTCTAAAAATATATTATTGCCTTTTAATCTTTTTTCCCTACTAGCATAAACATTACCACGCATTACTTTTACTTTGGCACCTAATTTTTCAAATGCCTTAATATGTTGATCAATTGGTCTTGCACCTAAATTACAACCACCAGGAAGACTAATTTGTACTTTATTAAATCTACCAAGTAAAGCTCCTAATAAATAATATGAAGCTCTGAATTTACTAGTAAGCTCATATGAAGCTATCGCGCAATTAACATTAGAATTATCTATAATAACTTCATTTTTTGATATGTATTTAATTTTTGAACCAAGAGATTCTAATATTTCGTAATATGCTCTAATATCACTTATATCTGGAACATTTTCAAGATGGCATTTTCCTTTTACAAGTAAAGTAGCAGGTAATATTGCAACAGCAGCATTTTTTGCTCCAGAAATAGTAACCTCACCTTTTAATTTACAAGGTCCACTTACGACAAACTTTTTCATATATAACCTTCCTCCAAACCTCTTTATACTATAATATAGTAAGCTACAAAAAAGTATAACATAGTTTTTACAAAAAAACAACATTTCCGACAAAATAATTAAATCATCTTTTAAAATTGCATTTTATGTTATTGCATAAATTATTACAATAACAAGTAAGATTACTAAGTTCATTTTCTACACACATAAGTTTAGAAAAAAATAACATATCTTTACCTGTTATATAATGTGATTTATTGATTGGTATTTTGCAAGGATAACAACATAAAAATTTATTTAACATTTGTTTTGGTATTAGAAAATTATTATGCATATTACACCTCCTTATATTATTATATGAAGAAAATAATTGTAAGGTTATATAAATATCATATATATTTTCTTTTAATAAAAATTGTTAATTTTAATGTTTAAATATGCATAAATAAAAAAACGCTGCTATTAATTTACCGGTGATTTTTTTGAAAAAAATTATTTAAGTACTTGTTTTTTATATCATTGTATGTTAAAATATATAAGTAAATTTAATTACTTTAAAATAGGAAGGTGAGTAAGAATGAAAAAAGATATACAACCAAATTATGAAAAAACACAAATAAAATGTGTTTGTGGTAATGTTATAGAAGTGGGGTCTACTAAAAAAGATATGAAAGTAGATACTTGCAGCAAATGCCATCCATTTTTTACTGGTCAAAAGCAAGCTATGTCTAGTCAAGGAAGAGCTGCTAAATTCATGGAAAAATATGGAAAAAAAGCTTAATAACTTTAGATTAGATAGGGTGCTTTAATTAAGTGCCCTTTTTATTTTTTTGGAGAGAAAATTTATGAAAAAAAGAAAAGAAAAAGTAGGAGGAATGGCTTTATTTAAAGGTCTAATGCTCAGAAACAAAAAAAGAGAAGCTATTGGTAGAGTAGATGATAATAAAAACATACACGTTGAAATAAATGATATAAATAAAAATATAGATGAAGATAAATTTACTATATATGATGTACCTATTATTAGAGGTATTATTAGTATGAAAAATATGATTGCTTCATCTGTTCCATATGTCTTAAAATCTTCACAAGATGTCTTAAATAAGACTTCAAAAGAAAAGATAGATATCGGCAAATTTGAACTTGTATCTGCGTATTTAATAGCAATAACAGGCATACTTTTTTTATTTGCGGCAATTCCAAATTTCATATCTACCTTTTTAGCAGTAAATATACGTAATATATCTCAGGCAATTATGCAAACTTCAGCTTTTATTATATACTTATTACTACTTGCTAAAGTGGATAGCTTAAAATCTTTGTTTGAATATCATGGGGCAGAACATAAAGTAGCTAATGCATATGAAAAACTTGAAAAAAGAGACATAACGATAGAAAATGTAAAAAAACAATCTAGATTTCATGCAAGGTGTGGTGGAAATTTTGTAGTATATTTATTTTTCCTTATATTATTTATAACATTTATTATTCCATCAAATAATTTAATATTTAAAACAATATTACAAGTTATGTTATTACCTTTTTTAGCAGGATTTTCTTATGAACTTGTAATGTATACAGAATATTTACCTAATTTTTTAAAATTTTTAGCATACCCTGCTATGTCAATACAATTAATTACAACTAAAGAACCAAGTGATGATAAAATAGAACTTGCAATATATACACTTTTTGGATGTATAAATGGTGAAAATCAAGTATCAATAAGTAAATTTGTAAAAGACTATTTATTATACAATAAAAGCATAAAGAAAGATTTTAATATAAAAGAAGCATTAAATATTTTTTCTAGTATTAAAAATATAGATGTCAATGATATATTTATAAATATGGATGGAATAATGCTAGATTATAACGAACAAATAAAAGCCAATATGATGTTAAACAAGTTATATAAAGATAATATTCCAATGGCATACATAATCGGAAAAGTTAATTTTTATAATGAACAATACATTGTAAATCAAGATGTATTAATTCCTAGAGTGGATAGCGAAATATTGGTAGAAAAAGCTATAGAGTATATAAATAACGAAAATTTAAATACAATGCTAGATATGTGCACTGGCAGTGGATGTATAGGAATATCCATTACTAAAAATTCAAAGATAAAATATACTACTCTTATTGATATTTCAAAAGAAGCTTTAGAAATTGCAAATAAAAACATTATTTTAAATAAAGTTGATAAAAAATGCTCAACAATACATTCTGATTTGTTTTCTAGTTTAAATAATAGTAATATTAAGTATGATATTATAGTTTCTAATCCTCCATATATACCTTCAAGAGATATTAATGGATTAGATGCAAGTGTAAAAAAAGAACCAACTATAGCTTTGGACGGTGGAAAAGACGGGATGGATTTTTATAGAAAAATATTAAAGCAGGCATTAAATTATCTTAATAATAATGCAGTACTAATTTTTGAAATTGGTTATGATGAATTAGAAAAATTAAAAAAAATTATAAATAGATATGCAGAATATAAAATAGTGGAAAGTTTAAAAGACTATGGAGGAAATGATAGGGTGGTCGTATGTCGTTTTCAGAACAAATAAAAAATGAAATTTTAAGTAATATAAACAGTAGTAAAGAAATTAATTATCAAGAAGCTGAAAGTTTTGGAGAACTCTTAACACAAGTAAGTACTAAAAAAGAACTAAAAGAAAAGTATATTAATTTTTTTGATATATCAAAATTAGATGAGATAGAAATTAAGGAGATTCTTAAAGGAGTTTTTTTAAGTTCTGGTTGTATAGTAGATCCAAGCTTAGATTATCACTTAGAGATATATTTCAAGAACAAAGCATGTACAGAATATATTTACGATATTTTATCACTTTTAGAATTTACTCCTAAAATTTTAAAAAGGAAAAACACAAATAATTATGTTATATATATAAAAGAATCAGATCAAATTGTTACCTTTTTAGGACTATTAGAAGTAAATAGAGCTGTTCTTAAATTTGAACAGGTAAGGGTAGAGAAGCAGGTAAAAAATAATATTAATAGAAGTATAAATTGTGAAACTGCAAATCTTACTAAAACTATAACTAGTAGTGTAAAACAATTGGACGCCATAAAGAAGATAAAAAAGAGTGGCAGATTTGAAGCTTTAGACAGCAAATTAAAGTATGTTGCTATATTAAGGGAAAAATACCCAGATAAGAGTTTAGCATATATAGCTGAAAAAACTAATAAGGAGAATAAGCTTACTAAATCAGGAATTAAGCATAGGCTTGATAAACTCATTGAAATATCAGAGGAATTATAATATAAAATATTTATAATATGAATTTTATATAGAGGGGATAATATGATTAATAAAAATGTAAATAAAAAGGATTTTTCATGGAAATGGTATTTGATATTGGTAATAATATCAGAGATTATAACTGTTTTTCTTACGAAAAAGCTGAGTTTTGATTATTATAGCAAAAGTTCACACGAAATATCTGAAGGCCTCTCTTATGGGATTCTGTGTTGGGCAGTATGGATATTAAATAGTTCCATTGTTTTCGTTAGTTCAGTAGTTGAAATTATAAAATATAAAAAATATAGAGCAAATGGTTGCAATAGTGCTATGAATGTTATTATTGCAATTTTATCTTCAATAATGATAAGTATAGGACTTTATGGCTTAAATTATGGAATTGAATCGATTTTTAGTGGACATATATTATTCAATAATTTTTCTAGTAGTATTTTATATATAGTAATTGGAATTGCGTTAATTTTTCCGATATTTATATCTAAAAAAAATGAATAAATGTCATTGTAAACGATAATGTATAAAAATTAACACCGGATATCTTTAAATATCCAGCGTTAATTTTTATTTTATACTTTTTAATTTTACGTTGAGTATAGATTCTTGAATTCTTAGACTAGTAAGTAGATTGTTATAATTTGTAACTAGAGTAGTTGATGTAAACATTAGATTAGTTCCACTAACTTTCCAATTTGCTTTATTTTCAGTTAAAAAGTTGAGTATTTCTTCAATTTTAGCAATCCATTTATCGTATTCTTCTGTTACAGTTTTAATTTTATCTACATCCTCTTTAACTCTTAAAGTATCATTAATCTCTGAAATAAATAAATTGGTATAATAATCATTAAGATTTAATTCTTTAGCTTTATTACTAATATACTCATCAGATATTAATTCTTCATACTTAATTATAGTACTACTTTCTATTTCTTTTATTTTATTAATATTAGCTTTTGTATTTTTAAATTCTGGACCATCACTAGAAATATTATTAGCAGTTAAAGAATTATTTAGTAGATTTTGTGAGTATATGTCTATTAAATCTTTGCTTGTATTTACATATTCAGTATAATAAGTTTTTATTGCACTTTCTAGCTTAGCAAATTTACCAGTTGTTTTTATTTCTGTATCTACTTTTTGTGAAGTATACATAGAAATAAATTCATCAGATAATATTTTTTCTTGTTTTTCTTTATTCATTTTGTCTACAGTAAAAATTCCAAATATTGTACCAGCAAATATAAATAAAATAGCAATGATAATAATTGTAATTAAAACTCCTTTTGAAACCTTTCCATATTTTTTCATAAAACAATTCCTCCTTTTAACAAGAAAAATTATATCATATACAAAAATATAAATCTAGCACTTACAATTATTTTTATATTCCATCTCACATTTTTCCATAGGAAATCTACCGACACATGTATTATCACATCTTCTATTACGAAGTAACTTTATTGGATTTTCATCAACTTCAAATCTGTAATCACATCCGTGTTTTCTTATATATTCGTTAATAACCATATGACTAGGAACACAGGGAATATTGTCATTTACATTGTCTTGATACATAAAAAAGTAAGAATCTTTTGGTACATCTTTTAAAGGAATATATTCTTCACGAACAGAAGTATAGCTTACAGTACATTCAAGTATTCTTCTTACATATTCAATATTTGGTCCTAATTTTAAAAGTTCAGGGAAATTACCATCAGGTATTACTTCCTGCCACTGTTTGTTTTCATATTTTTGTAGAAGTTCGGCTGCTTTGTGAAGATGAGCTACTTCATATTCAAAGTAACATTCCCATATTTTCTTTATATATGGATCTGTTTCATCTTTCATGCAAGAATAGTATAAATAACATTCTGTATATTCGTGTAAAAGTAAATTTTCTAACCAAGATAAGTTAGGATCCATTAAACTTTCATATTGTGATACATGTTGTTCCTCAATCATTCCAATTTCTTGATATAATTTACGTCCTAAATCAGACGAATAGAACATACCGATATTCATATAATAATTCATTGTTTGCTGTTCTGCAGCAGTAATTATTGCAATATCTAATTTGGTTATTGGATCGGCGTCTTTGTAATTAGTAAAGCATTTTATTTCATCAAATGGATATCTATGTTCAGATATTGTTGGTCTACCAGGCATAATTTCTGTATATCTGCCAACTAATTTTTCTGGTAAGACTCCATATTCCATTTCTAATAAATCGGCATAACGATACAAATGGTCAAAATCTTCTAACAATGCAAAATTTAATGCATTTACAACATTTTGATCTGGATCACGTTGTGCAAGTCTTGCAGTTAAATCTACTGCTAATTGTTCATAGGCAATGGTTTGTTCAAGTAAAGTTTCTTTTATTGGTTTTAAATTACTAATCTTTTTTTGTTGCTGCTGTTCAATACGACGAGTTAAAGCTATTTCACGTCTTAAATCATTATTGTTGCAATTTCTTGAAAATTGGTGAGAAAATTTAACTGCTTCGTATTCAGTTCCGTTCATAAGTATAATTCTAGTTTTTGTATATGGACTTATATCACACATATTATATGACTTTGGATAAATATCACACCAATTTTCTATAGTTTTGTTTATGTCCATAGGTTTTAGTTCAAATGGATTCATTTTTATCACACTCCTTGTAAAAATAATATGATAGATTTTAATATAATATTCGATTTTTATAATTTAACATTACATTTTAAAATCTTTTTTTGTAAAACTAGAAGTTACAAATAAAAGAAATATATAACATAGTATATATACTAATATTTGATAAACTAGAGTTGTTAATTTTCCATCATATGTAGTAAATATAAAATGAATAGCATAGTTTGAAAGCAATATACAAAATAAAGGCTTTAGTAATAAAACTATTAAGTTTAATCTTACCTTTGTGTATTTTACAAGCTGAATTATACTTATGAAACCATTTAATAGTTCGCTTGTAAAAAGTACTATTATATACCCATAAATACCATATATTGGAAGTAAAACATACATAAGAATAATGCTTATAAACAAATCTAAGATATTGCATTTCATTACTGCTACTTGTTTATTTAACCCTTTAAGCATTCCATCAACTACATTATCAATATACATTATAAGTACAAGTGGTGATATTATTTTAATATATCTTGCAACTTCCATTTTGTTATATATAGCCATACTAAGTGAATCAGCAAAAGTAAAGAAAATTCCAAATATTAGTACTGAGAAAAGCATTGTTATTTTAAATATTTTATTAGTAATTACATTTATTCTTTTACTATTATCAAGTGCTTTTAATCTTGAATATTCCGGTACAAGTAATCCTGCAAACACATTTATAAAAAGACAAGGAAACCATATAAGATTCATAACCATACCGGTTATCATTCCATATTGTGATAATGCGGTTTCACAGGATATGCCTGATTTTTCAAGTCTGATTGGAATTATCATTTGTTTTAAAGTTGAAAGACCTGACCTAATATATGATGTTATAGCTATTGGAAATGAAATTTTAGTTATATCTTTATAATATGTCTTTTTTCTACTATGGTTTTGTTTATATCTTTTTTTATCTATTCTATATAAAGTTACTAAATAAACAAAAGAGATAAATTCTGATAAAAGTGAACCTAGAACAAGAGATAAACATGCGTTCTCGAGCGAAGTTGGTAAAATCATATTAAAAAAATATATTGATATTATAATTTTAAAAAATTGTTCTATAAAACTTGCAGATGCACTTTTTATAACTCTTGTTACTGCTGAAAAATATCCATTTATACTTGCAGATATAGCAAGAGGTGGAAGACTTATTGCAATTAGTATTAAAGATTTAGAAGATACTTTTGAATGCAAAAATTGTTCTGTTAAAAAATTTGATGAAAGTATTAAAAGTAACATTGCAACAGTTCCCATAACTAAACTTAAGAATATAGATTGTTTAGTTATTTTTTTTATATCTGCATATTCTTTTAAAGCGAGTTTTTTAGATACTAAATGAGTAACAGCAATAGAAATCCCCGATGTTGCTAGAGTAATTGCAAAAGTATATATCGATATAATAAGTTGATATACTCCTAGAGCCTCAGTACCTATTTTGTTTGAAATATATACATTAAATCCCATTCCTATTATATTCATTACTAATGAAGAAATAGATAGTATAATTGTATTAAACACAAAAGTTTTTAATCTTTTCATTAAATCACCATATAGCTAATGTATAGCTATATAAATATATGAAAATATAAAGTTTTTTAATACAAGATTTAAAATACTAAAAAATTATTAATAGTATTACAAATGAAATATTAATAGATAATGCAAAAAAGAGAACTCATACAAGAATAATTTTTTCTTATATTAAGTTCTCTTTATACCCTTTATATTATAAGTATCGGAAGTTCAGCAATAAATTTTTTATATTTTTTACTGAATTTTTCTAAAAGTTTAGTTTCAAATTTGTTTAGATTTTTTACCTCTTTAATTAGTTTCTTTTTTTCGGCAAAAGCCAAATCGTTTGATAAGAAATCAATTAAATTATTTTTTGTAAAATCTTCCAGCATTTGTGCTTTTTTATGTATAATGCTGATTTCACCTTTTTCTTTATATATAGTCACATACAAATAACGTTTGCTTTTTTGTTCAAAAGTATATTTGTTATAGTATAGACCATTTACGATATCATTTGTCTCATAAAATCTTCTTAAATAAAAAAGTACTGTAAACAGTTTCATAAATTTATTCTCCTTTAATATTAAAATTCCATTATTTATTATACACCTTTTTTAACATTATGTCAAATTTGTATTGAAATAAAACATATTTTATGATATATATTATCATGGTGAAGTAAATGAGAGAAAACATAAGTATATATATACATATACCATTTTGTAAGAAGAAGTGTTTTTATTGTGATTTTGTATCATTTGATAACAAAGCGGAATTAATACAAACATACATAGATGCTTTATGTGAAGAAATATTACAAAATGCTGAAATTTTAAGTGAATATAACATAAAAACTATATATTTTGGAGGAGGAACACCATCAATGATTGATTCAAAATATATAGTACAAATTATGAATATATTAAAACTTTTTACCATAAATAACAATCTAGAAGAAGTGACTATTGAAGTAAATCCAAATAGTATCACTCCTGAAAAATTGCAGGACTATTATAATTGTGGTATAAATAGACTTAGTATTGGACTTCAGTCTACACATGATAAAATTCTTAGAAATATAGGAAGAAGTCACACATTTAAAGATTTTAAAGACACACTTAAAAATGCAAAAAATGCTGGTTTTACTAACATTTCTGTAGATTTAATTTATCCTCTTCCAGGTCTTAATCTAACCAGTTTTAAAGATAGTCTAAATAGCATTATGAAATTAAAAGATGAGTTTAATATAAAACATATATCTGTATATAATTTGGAAGTACATGAAAACACTAGACTTGCTTTTTTGTTAAAAGAAGGCTTTCTATCACTATGTGACGAAGATGAAGAATATAAAATGAGAGAAGCATTAAATCAAATTTTAAAAATTCACGGGTATAACAAATATGAAATATCTAATTATTCACAACCATCTTTCGAATCTAAACATAATTTATGCTATTGGAATCAGGATAAATATTTAGGTTTTGGTGTAAACGCGTCATCATTTTTTAATCTAAAAAGATATAAAAATACATCTAGTATAGAAAAATATATAAATGGCATTAATAATAACCAAAATATTATAGAAGAAAGTGAGGAATTAGATAAATTAGGATTAATGAAAGAATATGCTATACTTAAACTTAGATTAAAAAAAGGAATAAATATTTTAGAATTTAGAGAAAAGTTTGATACAGATATATTTGATATTTTTAATACAGAACTTGCCTCTTTAAAAAAAGACAACTTAATATTTATTAATGATGATAACATATTTCTTACAAGCAGAGGAGAAGAAGTTGCAAATATAGTGTGGGAAAGATTTATTTAAAAAATTAGCCTGTTAAATACGCAGGCTAATTTAAATTATTATTCCAATTTTTTCTAAAGATAACATGAATTTTTCATCAGATAAAGAAAAATAAAATATTACATTATATTCTTTACCAACTTTTAATTATGCTTTTATATGATTGTAATAGTTAGTTTTTGGATTGCTTTCTGTAGCAAATTCTTCAAAAATATATTTTTTCCTTCAACATCTAATTTGACAGTTTCTTTTATATATTTTCCTTGAAATAGAGTATTAAATATGTTAGAATAAATTGTATGTGAAAATCACAAAAAAAGGAGATTAAAATTATGGATGATTATAAAGAATATGAGAAAAAAAGAGATAATAATATTAAAAGAAATAACAAATATCTAGATGAATTTCAAAAATGGCTAATTGGAAAAGGACTTAAAACAAAAACTATTAATTCACACACTTCAAATGCAGATTTATACATAAACGAGTTTCTTAATTATTATGATGTTTGTAAAATGGAAGATGGAATAAACGAATTGAATGATTTTTTTAATGATTGGTTTGTCAGAAAATGCCTATGGTCTACAGCATCTTCTACTAAATCTACTGCTGCAAGTATAAAAAAGTTTTATAATTGCATGCAAGAACTAGGTCATATTACTAAGGAAGATTACGCCTTTGTTTGTAATGTTATAAAAGAAGAAATGGATAATTGGATATATACAGTTGAAGATTATAATAATTTTACTGATTTTGGCTTTTAAGTATAATCATGTGAAAAGAGGTTAAATATGGAAAATAAAAAATTTTTAGTAATAGATGGAAATAGTATAATGAACAGAGCATATTATGGTCTTATGCGTCTTAATATGATCTCATCTGTTTTAAACATACATACAAATGCTTTGTATGCTTTTTTAAATATTTATTGGATGACATTAGATAGATTTAAACCCGACTTTGTTGTAGTCTCTTTTGATTTAAAAGCTCCAACTTTTAGACATGAAATGTATAAAGAATATAAAGGTACAAGACATGCTATGCCAGACGAATTAAGGGAACAAATGCCAGTAATAAAGGAAATATTACAAGCTATGAATGTCCCTATAATAGAAAAAGAAGGATATGAAGCAGACGACATATTAGGAACTATTGCAAAGAAAAATGAGAAAAATAATATATTTACATATATACTTACAGGGGATAGAGACTCTTTTCAGCTTATTTCAGATCTAACTTCAGTAATTATGCCGTCAAATAAATCAGGTAAGACTGAATATAATATATATAATCCCGAAAAACTAAATGAAAAATATGGTATAAAACCTTGTCAAGTAATTGAAGTAAAAGCTTTAATGGGTGATGCATCTGATAATATTCCAGGTGTAAAGGGAGTAGGAGAAAAAACAGCGTATTCTTTAATACAAAAATATGATAATATTAAAAATATTTATGATAATATTGATAGTATTGATATAACATCAAAAGTAAAAGAAAAATTACTAAATGATAAAGACATGGCAAATCTTAGTCACACACTTGCTACAATAGATGTTGATGTACCAATAGAACTTGATTATGACAAAGCTGTTTTAACTGATATTAACAAAAAAGAGGTGTATATTTTATTTAAAAAGTTAGAATTTAATAAATTTTTAAATAAATTTGATTTTTCTGATATAAGTCTAAATGATAATGAAACAGAAAGTGTAGAACCTACAATAAATACAAACATTAAACAAGCTATAATAATTGATGAATCTAATTTAGTAGATTACTTAGAAAAGTTAGAGAAGACTTTTTTGCTTGATAAAATATCATATATGTTTAATATATCTTCAAAAAACATTTCAAGCAATATTAAAATGGATGATAAAAATTACATTGCGGTATATAACAATTTAGAGGATGAAATATATATACTAAATATAGACAATATAAATAAAGATACTTTAACTAATATTTTAATAAAGTTTGTACAGTCTAGTTGTATTAAACTAGGTTACAATATTAAACAAGATTTGTTATATATATTAAACAACATTTCTGATAATATAAAAGGATTTAATTATGATTTAATGATAGCATATTATTTGCTAAACGCAAACAGTAACCATTATTATATATGGGATATATTAAAAGATTTATTTAACATATCATTAAATATTAATACAAAAAAAGAAGATATACAAATGTCGCTATTTGACAGTGTTGATAATAATAATAACTTTTTAAATGAGGAAGAAATAGATATAATTTCGTCTTATCTTAAAGGTATTTTTTACTCATATGATATAGTAACTGAAAAATTAAATAATCTAGAGATGTTATCACTATTTAACGATATAGAAATGCCTTTAGTTGAAACTTTGGCTAGTATGGAAAAAACTGGTATGTATATTGACAAAGAAAAATTAAATGAGTTTGATATAGAAATAACAAAAAATATTAAAGAATTGGAAGAGAGTATATATAAACTTGCAGGTGAAGAATTTAATATTAATTCTACCCAACAATTAGGAAGTATACTTTTTGAAAAATTAGGACTGCCTACTATTAAAAAGACCAAAACTGGATATTCAACGGATAAAGATGTATTAGAAAAATTAGAAGATAAACATGAGATAATATCTAAGTTATTAGAATATAGAAAGGTAAATAAATTAAAAACTACATATGTAGATTCGCTAAAAAGTAAAATAGATACAGATGGAAGAATTCATACAACATTTATGCAAACAGTAACTACCACTGGAAGACTTAGCAGTGTAGAGCCAAATCTTCAAAATATTCCAATAAAATTAGAATTAGGTAAAAAAATACGTAGTTTTTTTGTCGGTGAAGGAAATAGAAACATAATGGATGCCGACTATAGTCAGATTGAACTTAGAGTGCTTGCAGATATTGCAAATGATAATGTTATGATTGATTCTTTCAAAAAAGGTATTGATATACATAAAACTACTGCTTCTCAAGTTTTTGAAGTACCTTTAGATGAGGTTACAAATGAAATGCGCTCACATGCTAAAGCTGTAAATTTTGGTATAGTATATGGTATTAGCGGTTTTGGTCTTGCTAAAAATATATCTACAACTAGAAAAAAGGCTACTGAATATATAAATAAATACTTAGAAAAGTATAACGGTATACATGAGTTTATGGATAATATTGTAAAGAAAGCAGAAGAAGCTGGATATGTTACTACGTTATTTAAAAGAAGAAGATATATTCCAGAACTCAAAGAAAAAAATAGAAATGTAGTAGAATTTGGTAAAAGAATTGCTATGAATACACCTATTCAGGGAACAGCTGCTGATATAATAAAGATAGCAATGAATAGAATATATAGAGCGTTAAAAGAAAATAAACTTGCTTCAAAACTTATAATGCAGGTTCACGATGAATTAATTATCGAAGTTATATCAGAAGAAGAAGATATTGTTAAAAAAATTATGTATGAAGAGATGGAACATGTAATTTCTTTAAAAGTTCCTTTGGTAATTGATTTAAATGTGGGAAAATCTTGGTATGATGCTCACTAAATATAACGTATAAGAGGTATTGATATAAATGAATAATTATAATAACAGAAAAGTGATTTTAAAACTTTTTATCATTATAACAATTATATTAGCTGTTTTATTTTTTATTGGATATTTACTTCTAAAAAAATTTGTATATCCTTTAAATCACTTTGATATCGTAAAAAAAGAAGCTGCTAATAATGGTTTAGATCCATATTTAGTTATGGCAATCATTAAGACAGAAAGTGGTTTTAAAAAGGATGCTACTTCAAATAAAGAGGCTAAAGGATTAATGCAAATAATGGATTCTACAGCAAATGATATTAATAATAAAACAAATATTGTAGATGATGTAGGGGATAATTTATATGATGAAAATGTAAACATTGCACTTGGGTGTAAGTACTTTAGTAGTTTGGTAAATAAATATAACGGAAATTATTACCTTGCAATATGTGCATACAATGCTGGAATGGGAAATGTAGATAAATGGATTGATCAAGGAATAATTGACAGTAGTTTAAATGAATTTTGGAATATTATTTTGCCATTTAGTGAAACAGAAAAATATTTAAAAAAAGTTATGATATCATACAAGATGTATAAAATACTGTATAAATAACAAGAATAAAGAGGTATGTAATTATGTCAAAAAAACTAAAACTTATCATATTTGTTGGTATATTTATTTCATTATTTATATTAGGAATAATTTTTATAAAATATTTTAAGAATGATAGAAATGAAAATAGTTTATTAAATAAAGAAAATTTAGAACAAAAAACAGAAGAAATAATAAAAAGTGAGGAAGAGAAAGCTTCCACATATATAGATGATAATCCAATTACAGTAGGAATATATATAAAAGAAGGAAATTATAAAAAACTCGTAAAAGAGTATTATTGTGGATGGGATCCCGAAGAAGTTCTAGGAATATTTTATGCTGTATATACTAATGACGAAATAATATCAAATAGCAACTTTAATAATGTTTGGAAAGAATATTTAAACAATTATACTAATATTGATAAATATAGAATTGGTTACAATATAAAGTTTACTATGGATACCGGAGAAATAATTGATCAGACTATTCTAAATCCGGATCATGCATATCTTATGTATCCAGAAATCCAGTTTTATTTATATGATGATATAAATCTAGTTCCTGGAAAAAGATACTATCATGTAACAAGTGAAGAAATGAATGAAAATACAATATGTTCATCAGTAAAGTTAGTAGGGGATAAAAAAACACCAAATATAATCTCTGATATTGAACTTACAGTATTTACTTATGATTCATCTGATGATTTTGATCCTAATACTGGTAAGTATAGAGGAAATAGTCATTATACTGCTATAATAAAAAGGAAGTGACAGGTGTTTTTGTGTTCGTTTTACATAAAACTTGATTTTTGATTTACAATATGTTATACTAATATTGTAGAGTAAATTTTTTATGCTCACGAAAAATTATTTCGGAGCAATATAACTCCGAAATACATTATATTAGGAGGTTATTACATGAAATTATTTGATTTAAGACTAAGAGGTTCTGGATTTACACTTGGAGCAGTAGTTAATGAAACTGATCATGACTATTTCAGGGAACTACTTATGTATTTGCAGGGAACTGCTGTAAGTGAAGATGTAGAAGTTACACGTTCTTTTGAATTATTGCCAAATGATGCTTTTTCCAAAGAAAGATGCGATGCTCTTTCTAAATGGCTTATCAGTGAAGGGTATGCTGCTAAAGTATCCGACTCGTTGTATGTTTTAACTTCAAAAACTTTTGATGTTTTTGAAAAAACAATTGCAAAAGATAAGGAGCTTTCAGAAAGCGGTTTTTATACCGGCTGCTGTTTTAACTGTTAAATTTTGCAACACTAGATTTTTTCTAGTGTTGTTTTTTATTATAAAATGCTTAAAAAATAAGAAATATTTGTAAAGATACTACACAAATTGAATAAAGTATGGTAAAATATTTTAGAATATAAAAAAGGAGGAATTATTCATGTCTGGACATTCAAAATGGAATAATATTAAAAGAAAAAAGGAAGCAAGTGATGCTAAAAAAGCAAATATATTTTCAAAGCTTGGAAAAGAGATCACTATAGCTGTAAAAACTGGTAATAGTGGAGACTTAAATGTCAATAGAAAATTAAAAGATGTTGTGGCCAAAGCTAAAGCTCAAAATATGCCAAATGATAATATAAACAGATGTATTCAAAAAGCAATTGGTGATACAAGTTCTGCAAATTATGAAGAAATTGTATATGAAGGATTTGGACCATGCGGTGTATCTGTTATAGTTGAAGCTTTAACAGATAATAAAAATAGGGCTGCTGCTGATATAAGGCATATATTTAGTAAATCTGGTGGAAGTCTTGGTCAAACTGGCTCTGTTGGATATATGTTCGATAAAAAAGGATATTTTTTAATAGAAAAAAGTGACAACTTGGATGAAGATGAATTAATGCTAGAGGTACTAGATAAAGGTGCTGATGATTTTATTTCTGATGAAGAATATATAGAAGTTATATGTGACCCTAAGGCATTTTCTGATTTATTAGAGATGTTACAAGCAAAAGAAGTAAAACTAGAAGAAGCTCAAATTAAACAAATACCAAATATAAAAAAAGAATTAACAGAAGAAGAAGAAGAAAAACTTAATAATTTCTTAGATAAATTAGAAGAAAATGACGATGTACAAAATGTATGGCATAACGCAGATATGTAATATACATAACAATGAAATATTTTTTTAACAAAACTATTGACTTTACATAAATATTATGCTATAATCATATTGTAAGATGTTGTTATTTGAACTAAGGAGGTGTTGTATTATGTACTATGATAATAAATCAACTTTTTATATAAAGCAATATGGCCCAGCAGTATTTACTATAGTCATATCTTTAGTATTAGTGCTTGGCGGATTATATATTTACTTATCTAGTAACAGAAACAACAAACCTCAAGATACTTTAGTTGCAAAAAACAACGCGCAAGATGTTCAATTAGTAGAACAAAATAACAATATTGAACAAACAAATAGTTTACAAGAAGTAGAGTTAAAAAAAGAAGAAGTTAAGCAAGAAGAAACAAAACAAGTTGAAACTAATAGTAATGAAAGTAATACTAATGAAGAAAAAAACATTAATATTAATGATATAGCTATTACAAATATTCTTTCTTCTGAACTAAGAACTCTAAATAAGCTAGAAAAATCAAAAGAAGTAACAGTACTTGGTATTGATGATGATAAAAATATCATTTTAAATATTTCCGATAAAAATTATAAAGCTTCATTAATTGGTATTGATTATAAAAAATCAAAATCAGATATTAAAGATATAATAAATAATGATTTAATAAATAAAAAAGTTACTATTGCTTTTGATAATGTAAAAATTCAAGATAATACTTTGTGTATTTATTTATATTTAGATGGAAACTTATACAATCAACATTTATTAAAAGATGGGCTTGCTATACTAAAGGTTGAAAAAGCCAATACAAGCTTGTTAAACGAATTAGTAAATGCACAAAAACAAGCCAAATCAAATAATATTGGAATTTGGCAAAAATAAAAAAGCATGCCGAACTAGGGAAAAACCTTAGTTTTCATATATCAACCTCTTATGATCGCCTCTATAGCAATATAGAGGCATCTATTTTTTCTTGATTTTATTTGTATAAAATAGTATAATAATAACGGATTGATTTTATAAAGGAGTCGTTAAATATGAATAGAGTAAAATCTAAGAAAAAGAAAAGTTCTAAAAAAAATTCGTCTAATTTTGTTTTTTTATTTATAATAATTGTTTTTGTTTTATTTTTTGCTATAAAATTTATAAGTACACCTAAAATAAAGATTATAGGTGATAAAGAAATAAGAATTCAAGCTGGAGAGAGTTATGAGGAAAAAGGAGCAACTTGTAAAGCTTTTTTTAAAGATATAACTCAAGAAATAAAAATCGAGGGAAATGTTGATGTACATAAATGCGGAGAATATGATATAAAGTATACAATTTATGCAGAAAATGGAAAAAGAAAATCAAAAGCAACAAGAAAAGTTATAGTATATGATAATATACCTCCTACTATTACTTTAATCGGTGATAATGATATGACTATTTTTAAAGATAAAGAATATAAAGAACCTGGATATAATGTGACAGATAACTGCGATATAGATATTCAAGATAAAGTTAATATTGAAGGTTTTGTTGATACTTCTAAAATTGGCGAATATGAACTAATATATAGCGTAACAGATTCTTCAAATAATAAGTCACAAGCAACAAGAAAAGTGAAAGTTGTGGAAATAACTTCAAAATTAGAAAACGGATTGCCAGTCTTAATGTATCACTTCTTTTATGATGAAAAATCTGGAGAAAAGGGAGCAGATAGTAACTTTATGGAAGTTTCAAAATTTGAAGAACAGATAAAATATTTGAAAGATAATAATTTTTATTTTCCAACTTGGGAAGAAGTAGAGGACTATGTAATAAAAGGGGATGTTTTACCAGAAAAAAGTATAGTTATTACAGTAGATGATGGTAATCCCACTTATTTTAAATATGCAGTGCCTATTATAAAAAAGTATAATGT
The DNA here is from genome assembly GCA_964617175.1 of uncultured Clostridium sp. Taxonomy (GTDB): domain Bacteria; phylum Bacillota; class Clostridia; order TANB77; family CAG-465; genus CAG-465. The sequence continues at coordinate 753 of CAZTVT010000008.1, read as the reverse complement.
CCGCGCAACTTCATTTGTTGTAACTAGTTGGCTTTCTGAGAATCAATTAAGTGAATATAAATCGTTTCCTAATTTAATATTTGAATCGCATTCTCATGATATGCATAGGGCTGGTAGTAATGGTAAAGGAAGAATAATGACTTTATCACATGATAAGATTGTTGAGGATGTAACTATCTCAAGTGATATAATAGGAAAAAGTACAGTGTTTTGTTATCCTTTTGGTCATGTAAATGACAATGCAAAAAAAGCTTTAAAAGATGCAGAATATACTTTAGCCTTTACTACAAAATATGGTAGAGTAAAACCTGGAATGGATCCTTTAGAACTCCCAAGAATAAGGATGTCTAGAGATGATAGTATTGCTAGTTTTATAAAAAAAGTAAGCTAGTATAAAAAGAGCATGATTTATTTTAAATCGTGCTCTTTAGTCAAACTAATTTATTAACATAAAAGTGACAGCGTAGAGGTTTTATGCATTACAATATAAATAATCACAATTTATTTATAGGACAAAAAGATTATTTAGAAACAAAAGAGAAAGATTTTAAGATATTAAAAATAATAAAAAGAAAAATATTAATGATTTTAATGCAGATATTAAAGAAAGAAAAAATAACAAGTTTTATATAAAATTTTTCTTTAAGAGAAGTATTGACAAATTAAAAGAAATAGTGTAGTATAGGCTTATATAGATGTAAAATCAACACTAAACATAAGTATAAATCTATTTATTTATTTTTATATAATTTC
>CAZTVT010000007.1:19742-29422 GCA_964617175.1 uncultured Clostridium sp. | reverse complement strand
TTTTCGGTAGTGAAAACACTACAAATTGTTCAGTCCTTCGAAAAAAAAAATTTTTTCTACTATGACCTCTGCTGACTTCTTGTGATAAACCTTTTTCGACCATATTTCATTCTATGTACTCCTCGTCGTTTCCTAACTACTCTATGCTCACAAGACCTCACAGGGTAAGTCGTTTAACTTTCCTCATTTACTCGCTTGATTTACTATACAAGGTTACGTATATCTTTTGGGCTTTGACTTGTAATGTAGCCTTACCCTCTTGCATAGCCTTAATATCAAGTTTTTGTACATCGAGCCATGACTTTGATACACACTTCCTCCACTTCCACCTCACGATGGATAGCTTGTGTTTCTCTAATTGGTTGGCGATATATACCTCCAATACGGACTTTCACCGATTAGCTAAACGACATGCCTGTCGCACAATTAAAATACTAGGAAATTTACTTCCTAGTATTTTGTTGTTAGTCGTTTATCATACTAAAAATTGCTTTCTTCAAAGCAAATATAGTTTTTATTTTTGTCGGTTTAATGTAATTTCCAATTTCATTTTTTATATTGGAGATTTCATCTTGACATATTTCAAAAGCTTTGATTTGGACATTTTTGGTGTTTCTTTCGTATACATCTATATGATGTATACGATTATTTTCTTCATATAATATTGCGATTATATTTGCCGCAATATTATCTTGAGCTTTTTTTAATTCTTCGCTATAAAAAGTAAAGAAATACTTACGATTAGTAATTTTACTGTCCGTTTGAATGTTTGGCATTATAAGATTCCCCTTTAAAATTTATTTGTTTTGCGGTATCAGTCTTTTGTATAAAAATAACTTAATTAAACTATCTTTGTAACATTTAGAGTTGCTATCGTATTTTTTTATATTATCTTTAAGTTCTCCTATATTTAGCTTCTTTAAACAACTTAAAGACATATTTTCAATTACTTTTGCATTAAACTTACAAATAAAACTATGATTTTGGTCATAAAAATATATTGAGCTAAGTTTATTAGCGTTATATTTAAATTCCAATATATAATGGCAACCTAAATTGTTAGTGTTTAGTATTTCCTCAAGTGTTTGGTTAGAAGTTAATACATCACATTCGTCATTTAGTGTCAAAGTGTATACCTTCTGATTTGAATTTTTCATTTGTTAATTCCTCCATTAGTAAAAAAATTATATTAAAAATGGTAATAACCATTTTTTTTAGAATAATGTAAATATTATTTTATCACTAAAATTATGTAAAGTCAACCTTTTTTATAAAAAAATATTAATTGACTAATTTTGTCGATATATATAAAATGTTACTTAAAAAACAACTTATTGTTTTATTTTTTGTTTTTTTGTGGTATAATTATTTTACTATTGTTGGAAGGAGATTTTTTTTATGAATGTCGGTATGGTAACACTAGGATGCAATAAAAATCAAGTCGATAGTGAAATGATATTAGGAGTTTTTAAAGAGTTAGGATATAATATAGTTAACAAGCCAGATGAGGCTGATATTATTGTTATAAATACATGTGGGTTTATAGAACAAGCAAAAAAAGAAGCAATAGATACAATACTTGAAATGGCGGATTATAAAGAAAATGGAATTTGTAAAGCTTTAATTGTTACAGGGTGTCTTGCTAAAAGGTATAAAAAAGAAATAATTGAAAGTATGCCAGAAGTAGATTTGTGTATAGGAGTAGACGAATATAATGATATTGTAAATATATTATCTGATTTTTTGAATGATAAAACTTCTGATGCAAAATTTGATTACTGTAATAGAGTCATATCTACTAATTTTCCATTAGCATATATTAGAATTTCAGATGGATGTGATAATAGATGTAGTTATTGCGCTATTCCGTCAATAAGAGGGAAATTTAAGAGTAGAAAAATGGAAGATATTTTAAGCGAGGTAGAAAATTTAGCAAATAAAGGTATACAAGAATTTTGCATTATATCGCAAGATACATCTAAATATGGTCTTGATATATATGGTAAATGTATGTTGCCAACATTACTTAGAAAAATATCAGAAATACAAGGCGTAAAATGGATTAGAGTACTATATATGTATATTTTTGAAACATCTGATGAACTTATTGATGAAATAGCAAAAAATCCTAAAATATGTAAATATTTTGATTTACCTATTCAGCATATAAGTAATAAAATACTTAAGAGTATGAACAGGTATGATACAAAGGAAAAGATTTATACTACAATAGATAAAATAAGGAGATTAATTCCAGATGCTATAATAAGAACAACTGTTATGGTTGGTTTCCCAGGTGAAACAGAAGAAGATTTTGAAAAGTTAAGACAAGGAATAATTGAACTTAAATTTGATAGATTAGGAGCTTTTACTTATTCTAGAGAAGAGGGGACAGCTTCATATAATTTTAATAATCAAATACCAGAGCATGTTAAAACTGAAAGATTAAAAGATATACTTGAAATACAAAAACAAATATCATTAGAAAAAAATAAGAAAAGAGTTGGAAAAGAGTATGAAGTAATAGTAGAAGATATATCAGATGATGAAAATTATTTCATTTGTAGATCTTATGCTGAGGCTCCGGATGTTGATGGTAGAATATATATAAAAATAGATGAAAAAAGCGCAGATAAAGTAATTGTAGGAGAATATGTAACTGTGAGGATTACTGACTATAACGATTATGATTTGTTTGCCGAAGTATTGTAAAGGAGAGGTAGTATGTATACAAAGGAAAGTTTAAAAAAAAGCACTTTAACTGAACTTAGAGCACTAGCTGAAAAATTAAAATTAGATGGATATGAAAGACTAAAAAAGGAATATTTAATAGAGGAGATTATTAAAAATCTTGAAGAATCTAATGAGCTTGAAAATAAAATGAATATGCAAATAGAAAATTCAGAAACTGACTATATAGCAGAAGGCATTTTAGAGGTTATGCCAGATGGATATGGATTTCTAAGAAGTGATAATTATTTACCGGGAAATAAAGATATATATGTATCTCAAGTTCAAATAAGGCGATTTAAATTATCTACAGGGGATGAATTAAAGGGAATAGCGAGATTTACAACAGATCCTCAAAATAAATTTCCATCTTTAATTTATGTAGAAACTATAAATGGTGATAGATTAGAAGTTGCATTAAAGAGAAAACCTTTTGAATCTTTAATACCAATTTATCCATCAGAAAGATTAAAACTTGAAACAGTAGCAACTAATTACGCAACAAGAATGATAGATATAATCTCTCCTATTGGTAAAGGAACTAGAGGTCTTATCGTTGCTCAGCCTAAAGCTGGTAAAACAACAATGTTAAAACAAATTGCTAATAGTATACTAAAAAATAATCCAGAAGTAGAATTAATGGTATTATTGATTGATGAGAGACCAGAAGAAGTTACTGATATAGAAAGATCAATTAATGCTGAGGTTATTCACTCTACTTTTGATGAGTCACCAGAACATCATATAAAAGTTTCTAAAATGGTTTTAGAAAGAGCTAAAAGACTTGTTGAACAGAATAAAGATGTTGTAATTTTACTTGATAGTTTAACAAGACTTACTAGAGCTAATAATTTAGAAGTAGATCCTAGTGGTAGAACTTTATCTGGAGGGCTTGATCCTGCTTGCTTACATTTTCCAAAGAAATTTTTTGGAGCTGCTAGAAATATTGAAAGTGGAGGAAGCCTAACAATTCTTGGAACAGTTTTAGTGGATACTGGAAGTAGAATGGATGATATCATATTTGAAGAGTTTAAGGGTACTGGAAATATGGAATTACATTTAGATAGGAAACTTTCTGAAAGACGTATTTTTCCATCTATTGATATATACAAATCTGGTACAAGACGTGAAGATTTGCTCCTATCTAAAGAGGAATTAGAATGCAGTACATATATAAGAAGGGTAATGTCAAATAGTAATTCTAATCTATCAAATCAAGAAATAATGGAAAAAATAACTAATATAATTACTAAGACAAAAACTAATAAAGAATTTATTAAAGTTTTTGTAGAAAATATAAAAAAGAAGTAGATATATTTAAATATATGTGATAGAATAAAAAAAGTGCTAGTAATTAGCACTTTTTAAGGGGTTGAAAATTATATGAATAATAAAATAACAATTACATTTGAAGATTTAAGAAAATTAGAAGTTGATTATAAAACCAAGGCTATAGATGTTGTAAATATGGTAGAGAGTGATATTTCCGATATATTAGCTTTAAATATAAATAATGAACTTAGAAGTTTTAATTATGAATTGGTAAAAGATTCTAATATAAAATATATTAAGTATAATTCATCAGATGGATATAGAGTATATTCGGGTACACTTAAAATGGTTTTGTATATGGCACTTACTTCTATATTTTCTGAAGCTGACGTTGAGTTTATTGCAACTATAAAAAAAGATCAATATTTTTTGCTTAATAATGTAAAGATAACTGATGAAAAAATAAAAAAAATAAAAGAAAAAATGCAAGAAATAATAGATAAGGATTTGCCAATTACAAAGAAAGTTGTTCCAATTGAAGAAGCTACTGTGCTATATACAGCTGCAAACAACTCTGATAAATTAAAAAATATAGATAATAAACTAAAATCATATGTTACTATGTATTTTTGTGATGGTGTATATAACAATTTTAGTTCTGCTCTTGCACCAAGTACTGGATATGTAAAAGAATTTGATTTGAGAAGATATAAAGATGGTCTTGTTCTTATGTTTCCAGATGAAAATGGTAAGGTTAAAGAAAAAATAAAATATGTTTCTTTATATGATGCATACATTGAATTTAATAAATTAAATGAAACATTTGGTATGAGCACAATTGCAGATTTGAATAAAAATATATTGCAAGGGAAAACTAACGATATTGTTCAAGTAGCAGAAGCAATACATGATAGAAAGTTGGTTGAGTTGGTTCAAGATATCGAAAAAAGGCAAAATGTTAAAATGATACTAATTGCCGGTCCTTCATCTTCTGGGAAAACAACTTTTGCACAAAAATTAGGTGTTCAACTTAAACTTACAGGATATAATCCAATAACAATATCTATGGATAATTATTTTAAAGAACGTAAAGATACGCCTTTAGGAGAAGACGGAAAATATAATTTTGAAACAGTTGATGCATTAGATGTAGATTTATTTAATTCACAGATGAAAGATTTAATTGATGGTAAAACTGTAGAACTTCCAGAATTTGATTTTTTAGTTGGAGAGAAAAAATACAAAGGTAATTATTTAAAATTAGAAAAAAATGATGTGATGATAATTGAAGGAATACATGCACTAAATCCTATTCTTACTAAGTTTACTCCAAATGAAAATAAATATAAAGTATATATAGCACCAATTACGACTTTAAATATAGATGGATATACCAAAATATCATCATCTGATACAAGACTTTTAAGACGTATGGTTAGGGATTATACAACGCGTGGCCATAGTGTAGAAAGAACCTTTGAGTTGTGGGCAAATGTAAAGAAAGGCGAGGAAGAATATATTTTTCCTTTTGTGGATGATGCTGATTTTATATATAACTCAAGTTTAAATTATGAACCTAGTGTAATGAAGACTTTTGCCCAACCTTTATTACTTCAAGTAGATAATTCAAGCGAGTATTATTCAGAAGCGAGAAGACTTTACTCATATTTAAACAACTTTATTCCACTTGAAACAGGAAATATACCAATTAATTCTATAATTCGTGAATTCATAGGTAGTGGATGTTTTAATAGATAAGTTATAATATAAAAGAGTGATTTATGTCACTCTTTTGTTGATGTTTATATTAAAATATGATAAAATACATACACAAAAAGCTATTTTGTAAATTAAAAATTATTAATTTAAAGGAGTGAAATATATTCTAAAGTATTCAAGTAAACATTAAAAAATTTAAACCAATACTACAGGTTAGGCTATCTATAATGAATGTTATTGAAAGACTAAATAGGATTAAAGAAATAATCACTGGAGGAGAATATATACTATGGCTTGAAAAATTTACAATTAAACACACTAGATTTTCTGATAATGATTGGCTATATTGTCCAGAAGAAATCTCAGAAGATGATAGAGCAAGAGTAGAAGAGTTAAATTTGTTTTATCAGGGAATTGATGCTTATGCTAGCAAAAACTTTATTTTCCCCTAGTTCTTGTAATTTCGGAAACTATTATTGTATAAAATTTGGCAATATAGGATATGAAATTGGTATAATGGTTGGTCAAGGAACTTTGTTTTTTTGCAATAAGGTTAGTTTGGAGAATAAAGAGTTTATTGACTTTACAGATATTCAAAATTATAGAGAACAACCCAAAACTGAGTTTATTAATAACAAATTAGAAGAACTTTCCTTATTAATTAACAATTTGGCAGAAGACATACCTTTAGAGACGATTGAAGAAACTGTTCGTAATGTTTTTAAGGGAATTTTAGAAACTAAACAGCTTGATTAGAGTCAAGAGAAGATATAACAAATATGAATTTATAACTTTTATTATTAAAGATAAAGGGGAAGAATTATTTTTCTTCTCTTTTATTTTATGTATTGCAATTAAACCAAAAATATAGTAAAATATATCTAGTTTTGGAGTAATTGTATGTTTTTAAAAAATGATAATGAATTTATTTGTGTAAATTGTGGGAAAAGAATAGAAAAATTAAAATATACATCTCGTGATCATTGTAATTATTGTTTGTTTTCTTTGCATGTGGATGTAACACCCGGAGATAGAGAAAATGATTGTAAAGGATTACTTATACCAGTAAATGTAGAAGTTAATTCTAAAAAAGGTGAAGTAATTGTATATAAGTGCCAGAAATGCGGTGCTATTATTAAAAATATTGTAGCAAAAGATGATAATAGAGATGAAATATATAAAATTATGGAAAAATACTCAAAAGGAGTGTAAAGATATGGAAGAAGTAAAACTAAAAATTGCTAAAATAATAAAAGATGCTATAGATTCAGTGATAGACATAAATGATATAGCATGTAAAATAGAAGTGCCAAAAGACAAGAAAAATGGAGATTTTGCTTATCCTTGTTTTAATTTGGCAAAAATTTTAAAAAATTCACCAGTAAATATTGCAAATGATATAAAAGAAAATATTAAACTTATAGATGAAATAAAAAATGTACAGGTTGTAAATGGCTATCTTAATTTTTATATTAATGATATGAATATAGTAAAAAAGGTTATTACTAATATCTATAACCAAAAAGAAAAATATGGTTTTCAAAATATTGGAAATAATCAAAATGTATGTTTAGATTATTCTTCGCCTAATATTGCTAAACCTTTCCATTTAGGACATCTTAGAACTACAATAATTGGTAGGGCAATTAGTAATTTGTATAAAGAACTTGGATATAACACGATAAGTATAAATTATCTTGGAGATTGGGGAAGACAATTTGGGCTAGTAATTGAGGGATATAAAAGGTTTAAAGATGAATATGATATAAAACAAGATCCACTTCATTCTTTATCTGATATGTATGTAAGAGCAAATAATCTTGCTAAAGATGATGAAAAAGTAATGGATATGGCAAGAGAAAATTTTAAAAAATTAGAAGAGGGTAATGAAGAATATTTAAAACTTTGGAAATATTTTAGAGATATGTCTTTACAAGAATATTATAAAACATATGATATTTTAGGATGTAAATTTGATTCATATAATGGTGAAGCTTATTATAATGATAAAATGGATGAAGTAATAGAAATACTAGATAAAAAAGGGGTATTAGTTGAAAGTCAAGGTGCAAAAGTAGTAATGTTAGGAGAAAATGAACCGCCATGCATAATAGTAAAATCAAATGGATCTACGATTTACGCTACACGTGATCTTGCCGCAATACTGGATAGGTCTAGGACTTATGATTATGTAAAATCAATATATGTAACTTCATATGAGCAAATACACCATTTTAAACAAATTTTTGAAGTAGCTAAATATTTAGTTGATGAAAAATATACTAAAGAATTAGTACATGTACCATATGGCATGGTAAGACTTAAAACAGGTAAAATGTCAACAAGAGAGGGCACAGTAATATATTTGCAAGATTTATTAAATGATGCAATAAAAAAGGCTTCTTTAGTTTTAAAAGAAAAAAATAGTAATTTAGATGAAGAAGATTTAATTGCTAAACAAGTTGGTGTTGGAGCAGTAGTATTTAATGACTTGAAGACTACAAAAATAAAGGACGTTATATTTGATTTAGATGAAATGCTAAGATTTGATGGGGAAACAGGTCCGTATATTCAATATACTTATGTAAGGACAAAATCAATATTAAAAAAAGCAGAATTTAATATAGATAATATTGATATAGAAAGTATAAAATTTGAGCTATTAAATACTAATGATGAAATAGAACTTATAAAATTATTAGATAAATTCTCTGATATTATTAGAAGATCAGCAGAAAATTATGAACCTTCAATACTTGCAAGGTATTTAATAGATGTTGCGTCACAATTTTCAAGATTCTATAATAACTGCACAGTTATAACAGATGATATAGAATTAAAAAAAGTAAGATGTTTACTTGTTTACATTACAGGAATTGTAATAAAAAAAGGACTTACTATTCTTGGAATAGAAGCACCTGATAAAATGTAATTATATATTTAATAAAACATGTGAAATTATATAATAAATGGTTACTATATTTATTAGTATAGATATTGGTATACCAATTATAAATTTTACGTGTTTTGTTTTATGTCTAAAAGCATACATGCCAATTAATACTCCAATACCACCAAGAAGTATAGCAATTATAAATAAATTTTTTTCGCTTATTCTATAATTATTATGAATAGCTTGAATTTTATCATATTTCATTATTGCTATTCCAAATATATTAATTATTAATATATATAGTAAAAAGTATAATATATATTTATTCATTTGATCACCCATATTATAATATACTATATATTAATCATATTTTCAATTGTATATAAAATAAGACAAGAATGTTCTTGCCTTATTTTATATGGAATCAACCTTTTTAATTGTATTTTTTAATTTTCTTACATTTTCTGAGGCCCTTATGTCATATACAAAATAATATATGCATATATCATAGGGAGTTATGTCTTTGAAGTTCTTTAACATCTTATCAAAAAATAGAATATGATTTAATACTTCATTTCTATATTCATTTTTGGGTAATTTGCCTTTTATATAATTATTGGAAATCTTAATAAAGTTTTTATATCTTCTTAGAATTCTACTTCTTTTAACATATCCAATATATTTAACTAGCTTATAATAATTTGTTAGAAACTTAGTATAATCAGTTTCTTTTATGTCTAATAAAATGTTTTCAGAGTTAAATATTTTAAATAAGAAATCTTTAAAATTGGTTAATTCTTTTTGAGTTTTTGAAAGAAATTCTAGTCCAAATTTATCTATTAATTTATCATTAAATTTAGTTGTTGACACATAAAAAGCTGAGTTATAATCACATTTTTGTTGTTTTGTCATTTCATCCAATATTGGCTTTATGCATGAAACTACCCGGCCTCTTAAAAAATCTGGATTATCATTCTTTCTATCAAATAACGTATTAAATAAAATTTCATTCAATTAAAAAACCTCCTTAATTTTAATTTAGTCTAACAAATATATAATATATTAA
>CAZTVT010000007.1:0-19732 GCA_964617175.1 uncultured Clostridium sp. | reverse complement strand
TATGACTATATATATTATCATAATATTAAATATTTTATAAAATTAATTTTAACAAAATAAAACTCTTACAACTCCTACATATTGGAAATTTGATAAATTTTTAGATAATTCTTGACAATAACTTTTAGGTAGTATATAATATATAAGTAACAATGTAAAAGAGAAGTAACATATTTACATATATGAATTGCTTTTTAAGGAGGGAATATAAAATGGCACAACCAAAAAGAAGATGGTCTAAAGAAAGAACACATTTAAGACGTTCTAATTGGAAGTTAGAAAATAAAGATTTATCTGTTTGCTCTAATTGTGGAGAACCAGTTCTTTCACATAAAGCATGTCCTTCTTGTGGATATTACAACAAAAAACAAGCTGTTGAAATAAAAACAAAAGAAGAGAAAAAAGAGAATAACTAGATAATTAATGTAGCTCCACTTTGTGGAGCTTTTTTCTTAATAATCTTATAAAGGAAGTAAAGTATGAAGTTTAATAGTAAAAAGTTAAAAATTTTGTATGAGGATAATCATATAATTGTGGTAATAAAACCAGTTGGAATTCCTGTTCAACAAGATAAATCTGGTGATGTTGATCTTCTTACAATAATAAAAGAATATATAAAAGAAAAATATGAAAAAAAAGGAAATGTTTATTTAGGTCTTGTTCATAGATTAGATAGAATGGTTGGAGGAGTTATGGTGTTTGCAAAAACATCTAAAGCAGCTTCAAGAATATCAAATTATATTCGTGAAAAAAATTTTAAGAAAAGATATTATGCTATTGTGAATGGAAAACTAAATGTATCTGATAAGAGAGTTTTATTAAAAGATTATTTGGTAAAAAATGAAAGATTAAATATGAGTAGAGTATGTAATAAAGATACCAAAAATGCTAAAGAAGCAACACTTGATTATAAAGTTATTAGTAATTTTAAATATAATAATAAAGATTATTCCAAAGTAGATATAAATCTTTATACTGGACGTCATCATCAAATAAGAGTACAATTTGCTAATATTGGAGCTCCTTTATATGGTGATATAAAATATGGAAATAAGACAAATAAAGTAGGGCAAAATTTGGCATTATGGTCATATTATCTATCTTTTTTTCATCCTACTAAAGATGAATATTTAGAATTTACATATTATCCAACTGAATATTTTGATCATGATAAAATATGGGAGTGTGAATAATTAATGGATTTTGATAGTATTAGGATAAAAATAAATAACTTGTCAGATAGTTTTGCAAAAATAAAGGATGCATTAAAATATGAAGAAAAAAATCTTGAATTAAAAAAGTTAGAAGAAAAAACTTTAGAAGATGGATTTTGGGAAGACAATGATAATAGTTCTAAGATATTAGGAAAAATAAAAAATATAAAAAATACGATTGAAAAAATTCTAGTGATAGAAAAAGAACTATCTGATGCTATTGGATATTTAGAACTTGCAGAAGAATTAATTGATAATGAAAGTTTTAAACAAGCTGAAAGATTGGTAGCATTGCTTGAAGAAAAAATCGAAAAATTAAATATAGAAACACTTTTATCAAATGAGTATGATTCAAATAATGCAATTGTTTCCATTCATCCTGGTGCAGGAGGAACAGAATCACACGATTGGGCTTTGATGCTATATAGAATGTATACTAAGTGGTGTGTAAAATCAGACTTTCAAGTTGAAGTGTTAGATATGCAAGAAGGAGAAGAAGCCGGAATAAAAAGTGTATCTTTTTTAGTAAAAGGTACAAATGCATATGGTTATTTAAAAAGTGAAAACGGAGTACATAGACTTGTCAGGATATCTCCTTTTGATGCAAATAGTAGAAGACATACTTCCTTTGCTGCTGTCGAAGTTATGCCAGAAATATCTGAAGATATAAATATAGATATACGAGATGAAGATATACAAATGGATGTGTATAGAGCGAGTGGAGCAGGAGGTCAACACGTAAACAAAACATCCTCAGCTGTAAGGTTAAAACATTTACCAACTGGAATTGTAGTTACATGTCAAACAGAAAGATCACAATTACAAAATAGAGAAAATGCTATGAAAATGTTAAAGTCAAAATTGTATAATAAGCAAAGAGAAGAACATAATAAAAAATTAAAAGAAATTAAAGGAGAAAGTTCTGATAATGCATGGGGGTCACAAATTCGCTCCTATGTATTTTGCCCATATACATTGGTAAAGGATCATAGAACTAATTTTGAAGTTGGTAATGTTGGAGCTGTAATGGATGGCAAAATTGATGATTTTATATTTGAATATTTGAAATTTATAAAGAAAAATGATATAATAGAATAAATATATTTTTTAGGAGGAAAACAAATGGCTTCTATTATACCAAATCTTATAATTTCAGATTTTGATATGACATTTTTTAATTTTAAAGAAGTAGATAATAAAATTATAAATAAAATATTTGAGGGACATAAGTTTGTTTTAAAATTAGATTATTTGCTTTGGAAAATAAATTCTTTAGGAATAATTGGAAATTCAATGGCAGGACTTAAACTGCGGCTTTTTATATATTCTATGTTAACTTTTTTTACTATTCATATTAAATATAACTATATATTTAAAGAATATGAAAAGATGTATAAAAATTTGGCATTAAGAAAGTATAAAAGAAAAACGTGGCTTATAAATCAAATCAATGATAGAGGATACTGGTTTAGAATTTTAACAAATAATAAATTTGCATCTGAGCTTGGAATTTCTGATATTATATATACCAAAAGTAAAAGAGCTTTTCTGAAAGAATATCCACCAGAATATCTAATTGGAGATAATTTTTGGGATGACTACAGAAATACTCCTAAAGGTACTAAGTATATAAATGTTGGAGATGGAATTATTTCAAGATTAAGTTTAAAAAATGTTTCTTGCATAAAAAACATGTATGAAATATTTGAAGTTCTAGGCTGATTAGAAGAAATAGGTATTAAACTATTATATAATAATACCTATTTTTCATTAATTATTTTGAAGAATGTTAATATATATATTATATAAACTAAAGTAATATAATTTATTATTACATAGGGAGGATTTTTATTAAATGATTATTCAAATTATTCTTTTAGTTTTACTTATATTTTTAAATGGTGTTTTTGCAGCATCAGAAATTGCTTTTTTGTCTGTTAATAAAACAAAGTTAAACCTTGATATAAAACAAGGAAACAAAAAAGCAATCAAGGTAAAAAAGTTAATAGATAACCCAAGCAGTTTTCTTGCTACAATTCAAATAGGAATTACCTTAGCTGGATTTCTTGCTAGTGCTTTTGCGGCTGAAACTTTTGCTGATGAAATTGTAGCACATTTATCTAATATAAACATATCAGTAGCACTTTTAAAAACAATAATTGTTATAGTTATAACAATCATACTTTCGTATTTTACTCTTGTTTTGGGTGAGTTGGTTCCAAAAAGGATTGCAATGAGATATCCAGAAAAGATTGCATATTTTATGGTTGGAATGATATCTATAATAATGAAAGTTACATATCCTTTTGTTTGGGTTCTTACGAAATCTACTAATTTTATATCAAAGTTACTTGGTATAAAAGGAGAAAAAGAAAATCAAATTACTGAAGAAGAAATTAGACTTATGATTACAGAAGGTAGAGATTCGGGTGCAATTGAACCGCAAGAAGGAGAACTTATATTTAACATCTTTAAATTTAACGATACTGATGTAGAGAAAGTAATGACTCCAATTGGAAAAGTAGTTGCAATTGAAAAAAATATATCTAATACAGAATTAAGAAGAGTTATTAAAGATAATAAATATACTAGACTGCCAGTTTATGATAACACAATAAATAATATAGTAGGTATACTAAATACTAAAGATATTATTTTATCCTATGCAAAGAATCAAAAATTTGTACTAAAAAATATTCTTCATAAGGCATATTTTGTTAATGAAAAAGATAAAATAGATGATGTTTTTAGAAATATGCAAAAGTCAAGAGAAGCAATTAGTATTGTTCTAGATGAAAATGAAAATGTTACAGGAATTGTAACTATGGAAGATGCTTTAGAAGAAATTGTCGGTAATATTTTTGATGAATACGATAAAGATTAAATTATAAAAAGATATGAACTACATAATTTGTAGTTCATATCTTTTTGCTCATTTTAGATTTTTTGTAAAAAATAAATTCTTGACAAATAATTGTATAATATGATAGCATATCATTAGTAATATGGATTAATATATAATATAATGATAGGAGGATTTTTTATGTTAAAAATAGTTAATTTAACGAAAAAATATAAAGACAAAAAAGCTGTAGATAATCTTAGCTTAGAAGTAAAGCCAGGAGAAATATTTGGATTTATAGGACATAATGGTGCTGGAAAAACTACAACAATAAAGTCTATTGTAGGAATTCATGATTTTGATGAAGGAGATATATTAATTGATGGTATAAGCATAAAAAAGATGCGATTACATGTAAGAAAAAAATAGCATATATTCCTGATAATCCTGATATATATGAAAATTTAACGGGAATAACTTATCTTAATTTTATTGCTGACGTTTTTGAAATAGATGAAAAGACTAGAAAAGAAAAAATAGAAAAATATGCTAATATGTTCGAAATAAAAGATAATTTAAAAGATGTTATTTCTTCATATTCTCATGGAATGAAACAAAAGTTAGTCATAATATCGTCTCTAATCCATAGTCCTAAATTACTTGTTTTAGACGAACCATTTGTTGGATTAGATCCAAAATCTACTTTTTTATTAAAACAAATAATGAAAGATATGACTAAAGAAAAAACGGCTATTTTCTTTTCGTCTCATGTATTGGAAGTGGTAGAGAAATTATGTGATAGAATCGGGATAATAAAGCAAGGACAACTAATAAAAGTTGGAAGTGTAGATGAGATAAAAGGTGATAAAAGCTTAGAAGGTGTATTTTTGGAGTTGACTGAAAATGAAAAGTAATTTTTGGAATTTATATAAAATAACATTATTTAATACTTATAACAAAGGTGTAGGAAATAAAAGAAATAAGTTATCAGGAATAGTTATATCAATAATTATATATGCTGTACTATTTATAATGGTAACATTATATTCTTTTATTGGTCTTGAGTATTTAAAAGAAAATCAAATGGAAAGATATTTTCCAATTATTGTTTACGCAATAACAGTTTTGATGACTTTTATGCTAACAATTAAAAAATCTAAATCAACAATATTTGATAATAAATATAATGATTTACTTTTTGCCATGCCTATTAAATCTAAAACAGTATTGTCTACTAGGATAGTAACATTACTTACAATGAATTATATAACAACTTTAGTAGTATTAGTCCCTTCTTTAATAGTTTTTGGAATACTTTTAAAGCTTAATGCATTATATTATATTTTTGCTTTTTTAGTTATAATATTTACACCTTTTTTACCTGTGACTTTTGCTGCTGTTATAGGGTATTTAATTGCATTTATATCTTCCAAAGTTAAAAATGCTGCAAAATTGGTTGAAACATTATTTACTTTTATATTTTTTATAATATTTTTTATTTGCTATTCTTTTGCAGGAAAGATATTTGAAATAGCGATTGCTAATGTAGATAAAATAGATTTATTTGTTAATAAGTTTGGGTTTGTATTAAAATATGTTACTGAAGCTTTAGTAAACTTAAATATTATGGCTATTATTAAATTTGTAACTATTAATTTATTGTTCTTGATATTTTTTATTTGGGCTTTATCATTTAGTTATTTTAAAATAAGTTCAAATCTAAAAGAAAAATCTACAAGAAAAAAATCAAATAGAAATATTGAATACAATAAAAATAGTGTTATTAGAACACTAATTATAAAGGAATTAAAGACGTTATTTTCAATACCTACTTATATATTTAATTCTCTTTTTGGAGCTGTTATAATAGTAATTGTAGGAATTGCAACGTTTTTTGTGTCAAAAGAAAAAATTTTTGAAATGATGAATTTTGGTGGATTTGAATTATCTACTACATTTTTGGTACTTGCTGTTTTTATATTTTTAGTTTCAATGTCAAATACAACCTGTGCTTCTATATCTCTTGAAGGAAATAAACTTTGGATTATAAAATCTTTGCCAATTGATCTTAAAAAAGTACTAAATAGCAAGATCCTAACCAATATCATTACAGTATTAATTCCTACTATCTTTTCATTATTAATTATTTGCTTTAATTTTAAAATAAGTATAATAGAAACTTTTCTTATTCTAATGATAACAGTACTTCTTAATATTATATGCTCACAATTTGGTTTGATTATGAATCTAGCTTTTCCAAAGTTAGATTTTGAAAGTGAAATACAAGCTATAAAGCAAAGTACTAGTTCTTTTGTAACTGTATTTACAATGATGATTTTTTCAATTATTGTAATAGTTGTAGCTTTTATATTATCATTTGTTGTAGGAAATACTGTTATGATGTTAATTATTTTAACATTATTATTTATAATTAGTTTTTTAGAAAAACTTATATTAAACAAATACGGTGTAAAAAAGCTAATGAGATTGTCTAATTAAAAGAAGAAGGTGATTAAGAGTGTTATACATTAATTAATCACCTTTTTAAAATGTGTATTATTTAATAGTTTAATTTATTAATAATTCTTTCATATCGTCTGGTATATTAGCTGTTAAGCTAATAAACTTATTAGTAACAGGATGATTAAATTCAATTTTGTAAGCATGTAGAGCTTGCCTATTAATTAAATTATCAATGTTTTTTGTATTATACTCTTTAGCATATAATGTATCTCCAAGTAATACATGTCCTAAACTTGACATGTGTACTCTTATTTGATGAGTTCTTCCAGTATGAAGTATGATTTTAAGTATTGTATAATTTTTTTCATAATTTCTATATTTAACAAAGTATTCAGTTTTTGCATAATCACCATTATCATTTATTTCTCTAAGTATAATGGAGTTAGTTTTTCTTGCAATATTCTTTTCAATAATATTATGATCTTTTTCTAAAATTCCATTTACTATAGCAATATACTCTTTTTTTAAATTAATTGATTTCTTTTTTCGTATAAATAATTCTTGTATATATTCATTTTTTGCAAATATACATATACCAGAAGTGTCTTTATCAAGTCTTGTTACTATATGTATAGAATAGATACTTTGTGACTCAAGATATGTTGCCACTGCATTAGATAAAGTAGTTTCATAGTTTGAACAGGAGGGATGTATAGGCATATTATATGTTTTATTTACTATTAATAAATATTCATCCTCATATATTATATCTAAATTATATTTAAGTCTTTTGTATCTATCAAGATATTTATATTTTTTGTAATAAATATTAGATTTATCAGTATATATTACATTATTCATTTGGTCAAAATCAATGATAATTTTATCATTTGATTTTACTCGATAACTTACAAATTTAATTTCATCGTTTACTAATATAGAATTTGTCATTTTTAATTTGTTAATTAATATATTAGATACAAATAATTTATTTTTTAAAATATCTTTTAGTGATTTGTTCTGATCATCTTTTTTTACAATATAGTTAAATTTCATATCTTCACCTATAATTATTATATCATTTGAAGTCAATGCTTAAATATGGTATAATTTAATAAAGTTAATATGAAAGGATAAAAATATGATGCAAGTAGAACTAAATAAAAATGAAAGGTTAGATGAATTAGGAATTAACAATTTAAAAATAATTCAAAATAAAGAATATTTTTGTTTTGGTACAGATAGCGTTCTTTTAGCAAATTTTGTAAAATCAGAAAATTCAAATAACATTATACTAGATTTATGCAGTGGTAGTGGAGTTATTCCAATTATTATGTCTGCAAAGAAAAAATATAAAAAGATTTTTGGGGTAGAGCTTCAAAAAGAAATGTATGAACTATTTGAAAAAAATATAACTTTAAATAATTTAAAAGAAAAGATTATTTCTCTAAATAGTGATATCAAAGATATTAAAAGTATAAAAGAGATTATTTTAAAAAACACATCTAGTGAGAAGATAGATATAATTGTCTGTAATCCTCCATATAAAGCACTTGGTACAGGATTTGAAACTAAACATGATGTTAAAACGATTGCAAAATGTGAAGTTATGTGCAATTTAGAAGATATAATGAATACTTCATCAAGACTTTTAGGAAAAAAAGGCAGACTTTATTTAGTTCATAAGCCAGAAAGATTAGGCGATTTAATAGTACTTGGAAGAAAATATAACTTAGAAGCAAAGGAAATAAGGTTTGTTCATCCTAAGATAAATAAAAAACCATCTATTGTATTGATTTCATATGTAAAAGATGGAGGAAATGAGACAAAAATTTTAGAGCCATTAATAGAATATAATGAGGATATGTCTTATACAAGAGAATTTTATGATATTTATGACTCTAAGAAATAATAAAGTATATATTTTTACTAGACTTTTTTATGTAAAAATGATATAATTTAACTGCTTAAGTTTGACAACAATCTAAAATTAATTAATGTTTAGGGGGGATTTTTCTTGTATGGTAAAATATAAATATTATTTGTTTTAATGTAAAACGAAAGTAAAGTAAGTGCTTTTTATGAGTCTAGAAAAGATATACTGAGGAGGAATATCTTGAGTGTCAAATGAATAGTTATAAAATTTCAAGTATTAAAGAAAAATATATTGAAATCTTAAAGCCAAATCCAATAACTTTGAAACTTGAATTTTATTGGTATGATTTTCAATTACGTTCAAGTCTTTCAATAGATAAAATAAAATTATTTGATGGTATTAGCTATTCACCAGAAAAAGCTTTTTTGATGCTGCCTATATTTCGAAAGTTTCAAGGAAATATTAAAAATTAATTTTAATGTTAGGAGATTAGTATGGAATTACTTAATAAAATTATATCGTTAAATAACGCGGATAAACTAACTTTAAGCCAAGTCGCAGAACTAAAAAATAAATATAATCCATCTGATGTTGAAGTTGTTTGTGCATGTGTGACAAATGACATTGATTATTTAAAGCTTTGTATAGAAAAGAATTATAATTTGAATATCTGTAATGGTAAAGTTTTAAGGTATACTGTATACATGGGATATGTTGAAGTATCACGGCTTTTGTTAAAAAATGGAATAGAACCGTAATGTTTTAAAAGTTATAAATGACATATTTGTTATTTATAACTTTTTTTCTGTATAAATTGAAAAAAATTGTAAAATGGTATATAATAAACAAAAAAGGAGAGATAAAATTGTGAATACTAAAAAAGATAAAGGTACGTTATATATAGTGGGTACTCCTATTGGAAATTTAGATGATATGACTATAAGAGCCATAAATACTTTAAGAAAAGTAGACGTTATACTGGCTGAAGATACTAGGCAAACATTAAAGCTTCTTAATCATTTTGAAATATCAAAACATATGATAAGTTATCATAGGCATAATGAGGATGAGAAAATAAAAAAGGTAGTAGAATTTTTAGATAGTGGTAAAGATTTAGCATTGGTATCAGACGCTGGTATGCCAATAATATCAGATCCTGGTCAAAATCTTGTAAAGTATCTTGTTAAGAACAAATATAACATTGAAGTAATTCCTGGAGTTACTGCAGTTATAACAGCAATAGTAAAATCAGGACTTGATTCTACAAGATTTACTTTTGAAGGATTCTTATCAATTAATAAAAAACAAAGAAAAGAAAGACTAAAATCTCTACAAAAGGAAACAAGAACTATGGTGTTTTATGAAGCACCACATAAGTTGCTTGCTACACTTAAAGATATGTACGAATGTTTCGGCAATAGAAATATATGTATAGCAAGAGAACTTACTAAGATTCATGAAGAATTTAGGTATACAACTTTATATGAGGCAATTTCAGATATTGAATTAAGTGGCATAAAAGGTGAAATTGTACTTGTTATTTCAGGTGTTAATGAGGAGATTATAAAAACACAAGAAAAAAATAACATAGAAAATATAAATTCAGTAGAGTTAGTAAAAAAGTATATAAGTAATGGAGATACAAAAAAAGATGCAATAAAAAAAGTCGCAAAACTAAAAGGTGTAAATAAAGATACTGTATATAAAGAGTGTTTAGATATTTAAAGAGGTAAGATATGAAAGATGAAGAATTACAAAGATTAAAAAATATGTTAGAAATAGAAAATAATTTATATAATCAAGGATATAAATATATTTGTGGAGTTGATGAGGCTGGACGAGGTCCTTTATGTGGTCCTGTAGTTGCGGCAGCTGTAATACTTCCAAAAGATATTTGTATAGAAGGAGTAAATGATTCTAAAAAATTATCCGAAAAAAAACGTGAAAAATTATATGATGATATAATGACAAGGGCCTTAGCGGTTGGTGTTGGAATATCTGATGTAGATGTAATTGAAAAAGTAAATATTTTAAATGCAACTAAGCTTGCAATGATACAGGCTATAAATAATTTACAAATAACACCAGATTACGTTATAGTAGATGGAAATCAAAAGATAGATATAACTATACCGTTAGATACTGTAATAAAAGGTGATGCAAAATCAGAGTCTATAGCTTGTGCCTCAATTATTGCAAAAGTTACAAGGGATAGGATATTACTTAAATATGATAAAGCATATCCAGAATATGGGTTTTCAAAACATAAAGGATATGGAACTAAATTACATATTGAGGCTATTAAAGAGTATGGTATTACTCCTATACATAGACCTAGCTTTTGTCAGAAATTTATTAATAAAGGAGGGAATTTATGAATCTTGTATCATGGAATGTAAATGGACTTAGAGCTTGTTTAACAAAAGGATTTGATAATTTTTTTAAAGAAATAGATGCAGATATATTTTGCATTCAAGAAACTAAAATGCAAGAAGAACAACTTGATATGATATCAAAAAGTATATTTAATGGTTATAACATGTATTTTAATAGTGCTCAAAAAAAGGGATATTCTGGAACTGCTATTTTTACTAAAGAAAAACCATTAAATGTAACTTATGGTATGAATATTAAAGAGCATGATAATGAAGGAAGAATAATAACGGTTGAATATGAGAATTTTTATTTAGTAAATTGTTATACACCAAATGTAAAAAGAGATTTGTCAAGGCTTGATTATAGAATGAAATGGGAAGATGATTTTAGAGAATATTTACTAGAATTGAATAGTAATAAACCAGTTATTTTATGTGGTGATTTAAATGTTGCACATAATGAAATAGATATAAAAAATGCAAAGTCTAATGTTGGAAATGCTGGTTTTACAAATGAGGAAAGAAGTAAAATGACAGAATTACTTAAAAGTGGTTTTATAGATACATTTAGATATGTATATCCAGATAAAACGGATATGTATTCTTGGTGGTCATATATGAGAAATGCAAGAGAAAAAAATATTGGCTGGAGAATTGATTATTTTATAACTTCTGAATCTTTAAAAGAAAATGTAGAAGATGCATATATATATGCGAATATATATGGGAGTGATCATTGTCCAGTAGGACTTAAAATTAATGTTTAAGTATTGAATATATATAAATAATATAGTAAAATAAATGTAGGAGTTGATTTTATGAATTTTAGTGATAATGATAAAAATAAAATGTTAAATTATTTAAATAGAATAATAAAAAAGACGTATATGGCTGAAACAAAATCGCCCAAAATAGATAATCAGTTTATTAACATGGAAGAAGTACTTGATTATTACAACAAAAAATATAATGTAGACTTTCAGAAATCTACTTTAGATAGTTTATCCGACTCATCTTATGATAAGTTATTAAATGAACTTGAACCTGATAGAGATGATGATAAACAAAAAGATGAAGGTAAGGATATAGATAAAGAAGGGATTATGAAAGAACTTTCAGAAATGGCTGAGGATGAAAAAGATATTTCTGAGAAAGATATAAATAGTTTTGTTAAAGCTGCTACTATTAAAGCTATATATATAGCTACACTTGAAAAATATGAACAAAATAGAAAAGAAATAAATAAACATGCTGATATTGTATTAAATAGAGATGGAGATTTTGCATTAGAAGATAGACATGCTAGAGAAAATCTTATGTATGAAGTGTACTTAAACAAGTTATCAAAACAATATGCAAGTATAGCACCAAATCATAAAGAAATAGACACTGATAAAAAAATAGCATCGGCAAAGGAAAGAATAAAATATAATCATAATAAACGAGAGGAAGAAAGAGAAAATAGAAGAGAAAAAATAATAACTAGTATAGTTCTTCTTCAAAATGAAAGAAATAAGATAACAAAGGATATGGCAAATCCTGAACAATTTTCTGAAGCAAGATATCAAGAACTTCAAGAAAGATTGGCACAAATAGATGCTGAAATTAACCAGTTGAAGCCTGAAGTAATAATTGAAGGTGATAAGAGAGATACAAGGCAAGAGGAAATAGCAAAGAGGGAACTGGGAAGTAGTCGAGGCACACCTAATGCGAGCGTGGCAAAAACATCTAAAGAAAATGAGAAAAAAGAAGAAAACAATAGTGATAAAATTATTGAATCTACTAATGATACTTTAAAAAATGATAAAGCGGTAGAAGAAGAATTAATAGATAAATATTATAGCTGTATTTCGGAAGGTGATTACAATGGGGCAAAAGAGTGCTATCAAAGACTAATGACAGTACATGGAAGTAAAGAAAATTTAGAAAATAATATTGAAGACATGAACAATGATGGAAAAAAAGAATATGAAACCAAATCAGAAGAAGAGGATACTTTTAGAAAAGATTTAAACTTAGATAAAACAAATTCTGAAGAAGAGCTTGCTGAAATTGATACAATGACAGAAAATGTACAAAGAATATCAGAACGAAATAACTATGAAGTAAAACGAGAAGAAAAAAATAATGTTAACAGAGAAACTAGCGAGCCTAAACAACATACTTTATATGGAAATAAAAGACCATATTAAAAGTTTAGGTGTATTAAAGAAAAGGGGTAATATTTATGGGACTTGTAACAACAAAGGAAATGTTTGAAAAAGCATATAAAGGTGGATATGCAATAGGAGCTTTTAATGTAAATAATATGGAAATAGTACAAGGTATTATGGAAGCAGCAAGCGAAAATAATGCACCTGTTATCTTGCAAGTGTCAGCAGGAGCAAGAAAATATGCAAATCCAGTATATTTAAAAAAATTAGTAGAGTCTGCTATAGAATGTAACAATCAAAAAGGAATTGATATACCAGTAGTACTACATTTAGATCATGGACCAGATTTTGAAACTTGTAAAGACTGTATAGATGGTGGATTTACATCTGTTATGATAGATGGTTCAAAATATGATTTTGAAACTAATGTAGCACTTACTAAAAAAGTAGTAGATTATGCTCATGAAAGAGGCGTGGTTGTTGAAGCTGAGATTGGTAAGCTTGCAGGTGTTGAAGATGATGTAAATGTTAAAGATTCGGATGCTATGTATACAAATCCTGATGAGGCAGAAGAATTTGTTAAAAGAACAGGATGTGATTCTCTAGCTATTGCTATTGGAACTAGCCATGGTGCGTATAAATTTAAAGGAGAAGCAAAACTTAGATATGATATATTAGAAGAAATATCAAAAAGATTACCAGATTTTCCTATTGTTCTTCATGGTGCATCATCTGTTCCTCAAGAATTTGTTAAAATGTGTAATGAATATGGTGGAAATATTCCTGGTGCCAAGGGTGTTCCCGAAGAAATGTTAAGAAAAGCTGCTACAATGGCAGTATGTAAAATAAATATTGATAGTGATATTAGGCTTGCAATGACTGCTAATATTCGTAAATGCTTTGTAGAAAAACCAGAAGTATTTGATCCAAGAACTTATCTTGGAGAAGCTAGAAAAGCAGTAAAAGAAATGGTAGCACATAAAATTGTTGATGTGCTTGGATGTAATGATAAAGCTTAGAAGGTGATAAAATGGAATTTAGTTATAGACCAAATGGAGTATGTGCATCTAAATTTATAATAAGTATAAACGATGAAAAAGAGACAATAAATTGGGTAAAAATAATGGGAGGTTGTGCTGGAAATACAGTTGGCATATGTAATCTTGTTAAAGGAATGAAAGTAGCTGATGTTATACAAAGATTAAAAAATATTCCTTGTGGTATGAAAGGTACTTCATGTCCCGATCAACTTGCAAAAGCCTTAGAAGAATATATGAAAAAATAGATCTTTAAAAATAGTATTGGAATGGGTATTCCAATACTATTTTAGTTGTATAATAGTAACTCCGTAACTTCCTTCATAGTAGTTACCTAGTCTAAAGCTATCAACATTTTTGTTGTGTTTTAAATATTCGTGAACAGCTTTTCTTAAAACTCCACCATTTCTTCCATGAATAATTTTAACAACTTTAGCGCTATTTGCTATAGCTTCATTTATAAAATTTTCTACATTATACATAGCTATATCTAAAGTTTGATGTCTTATTGTAATTTCTGGAATAAAAGTATTTTCATAGGTATAATTACTATTAGTTACATTATATATTTTTTTATTGGTATATTCATTATTTGTTTTTTCAATATTTTCTTCATCAATAGTAACATTTTTGTTATTAATCTTAAGCAAGTATAATTTTTTATTCTCTTTATATTTTACATTAGTAATAAAACCATAAAGATTACTGTTTTTTATTTTTACATATTCACCAATATTAAACATATACCCTCCTAGATTATATAGAAATTATAGCACATATATATGAAAAAGTACAGGAAAATTATTGGAGTATAATATTGTTACAATTTGTATACATGATTTTTTTCTTTTTTCTTGATTGTATGTATAAAAACTGGTATAATTAATATGTACACTTTAGAAAGGAAAAGTATGAATAATCAAGAGAATATAAGGAATTTTAGTATAATTGCCCATATTGATCACGGTAAGTCAACTCTTGCTGATAGATTACTTCAAATTACTGGAAGTATAGATGAAAGACATATGCAAGAGCAATTGCTTGATAATATGGATATAGAACGAGAAAGAGGAATAACTATAAAATCACAAGCAGTAAGAATGAAATATGTGGCAAAAGATAAAAAAGAGTATATTTTAAATTTAATTGATACACCAGGACATGTTGATTTTAATTATGAAGTATCTCGAGCTCTTGCAGCGTGTGAAGGGGCAATACTTGTTGTTGATGCAGCACAAGGTGTTGAAGCACAGACATTAGCAAATGTTTATTTAGCACTTGAAAACAATTTAGAAATACTTCCAGTTATAAATAAAATCGATCTTCCTAGTGCAAGACCAGATGAAGTAAAAAAAGAAATAGAAGATGTAATAGGTATAGAAGCAATGAGTGCACCATGTATATCAGCTAAAACAGGTTTAAATGTTGAAGAAGTTTTAGAAGATATTGTAAAGAATGTACCATCGCCAAAAGGAGATAAAAACTTGCCTTTAAAAGCTTTAATTTTTGACTCAGTCTATGATAATTATAAAGGTGCTGTAGCTTTTATACGTATAATAGACGGAACTTTAAAAAAAGGTGATATTGTATTTACAATGTCAAATAATAAAGAATATGAAATAACAGAAATTGGATATATGAAACCTGGTGGATATGTTGAATCAAGTGGGTTATATGCAGGTGAGGTAGGATATATTGCCGCTAGTATAAAGCAAGTATCAGATATTAGAGTAGGTGATACTTTAACATTAAAAGAAAATCCAGCTAAAGTTGCTTTGCAAGGATATAAAAAAGCTAAATCAATGGTATATGCAGGAATTTTTCCAGCAGAAGGTACTGATTATGAAGAGTTAAAAGAAGCATTAGAAAAACTAAAACTTAATGATGCAGCTTTAGATTATAAATTAGAAACTTCATCAGCTTTAGGACATGGATTTAGATGTGGTTTCTTGGGACTTTTGCATATGGAAATAGTACAGGAAAGATTAGAAAGAGAGTATGATTTAAACTTAATAACTACTGCTCCATCTGTAATATATAAAATACATAAATCTAATGGAGAAATAATTGAATTATACAATCCATCTGAAATGCCAAAACCAAATGAAATATCATATATTGAAGAACCAATTGCAAAAACAGAGATAATATCACCTAAAGAGTATGTAGGAAATATAATGGGACTTTGTGAAGAAAGAAGAGGAACTTTCTTAAATATGAAATATTTGGATGCTACAAGAGTGAGTTTAGAATACTATTTACCTTTAAATGAAATTATATATGACTTTTTTAACAGTTTAAAATCTAGAACCAGAGGGTATGCATCTTTTGATTATGAAATAGAAAAATATGAAAAATCAAATCTTGTAAAATTGGATATACTACTTAATAACGAACCTGTTGACGCTTTATCGTTTATAGTTAATCGTGAAAAAGCAGAAACAAGGGGAAGAAAAATGGCAGAAAAATTAAAAGAAATAATTCCAAGACAACTTTTCGAAGTTCCAATACAAGCTGCTATTGGAGGAAAAGTGGTAGCTAGAGAGACTGTAAAGGCATTAAGAAAAGATGTTCTTGCTAAATGCTACGGTGGTGATATCTCAAGAAAGAAAAAGTTACTTGAAAAACAAAAAGAAGGAAAAAAGAAAATGAGAAGAATAGGCAGTGTAGAACTTCCTCAAGATGCTTTTATAAAGGTATTAAAACTTGATGATGAGTAGAAAAAAAGCCAGCTATTTGCTGGCTAATATCTCACTTGTTTTTAAACTTTTTTATTATATAATAAAAAAATCTACGTATTTGTTTTGCTACAAATACAACGAAACAAGTTTCTACTTCATTGTTTTTTTTACGAGTCATAATTACACTTCCTTATTTTAAATTTTGTTTTATAAATATAATATTAATAGCTTTTATATAAAGTTATATAACTGTTAACAAAATTATTACGTTAACCTAAGAATAGCAAGAAATTATATTATAACATAATTATATAAAAAAGTAAATAGATTTATGATAAAAAGGAGAGAAAAAATGGGATTAATTTATGGTAAAAATCCGGTACTTGAGGCAATAAATTCTGGAACTACAATAAATAAAATATATGCGCAAACTAAAAATAAAGAGATTGATAGTGTTATAAAAGAAGCCTTAAAAAGAAAAATTGTAGTTGTAAATACAGATAAACAAAAATTAGATAAAATGTTAGATGGGAGAAATTCTCAAGGTATTATTGCAAGTGTAACTGAATTTAAATATTCAAGTATTGAAGATATAATAAAATATGCAAAAGAAAAAAATGAAGAACCTTTTGTATTAATATTAGATAAAATTGAAGATCCACACAATTTAGGTGCAATCATACGTAGTGCAGAGTGTATGGGAGTTCATGGGGTTATTATACAAAAAAGAAATGCGTGTCAAGTAACGGACACGGTAGAAAAGGTGGCTGTAGGTGCTTGTTCATATGTAAAAGTAGCAAGAGTTACGAATATAACTGAAAGTATAAAAAAATTAAAAGAATATGGGTTATGGATATATGGTCTTGATATGGAAGGAAAAGAAAATATTTATAATACAAAATTAGATGGAGCTATTGGAATGGTAGTAGGAAATGAGGGAGAAGGAATATCCAGACTCGTTAAGGAAAATTGTGATATATTAATGAAAATACCAATGACAGGTAAAATTAATTCTCTTAATGCTTCTGTTTCTGCTGCTATAACTATATATGAAGTTGTAAGACAAAAAAACATGAAATAGTTTTATGATAAAATATTAACGGTGAGAAAATGGAAGAAAATAAAATAGAATTACTTGCACCAGCAGGAAATATAGATAGTTTTAAAGCAGCAATAAATTCTGGAGCTGATGCAATATATATGGGAGTAGATAGATTTAATGCAAGAAAAATGGCTAAAAATTTTAGTTTGGAGGAATATATAGAGTGTATAAAGTATGCTCATATATTAAATGTTAAAGTTTATCTTACTTTAAATACTTTAGTATATGATAATGAAGTAAAAGATGCATTAGAACTGCTAGTTAAGTTATATTCTGCTGGTCTTGATGGTGTTATTGTTCAAGATATCGGCTTAGCCTCTTTAATACATAAAGTAATTCCAAAGTTACCACTTCATGCAAGTACACAAATGAGTATATATAATCTAGAGCAAGTAAAATATTTAGAAAAACTAGGATTTAAGCGAGTAGTACTTGCACGTGAGCTTACTTTAAATGAAATAGAATATATATGTAAAAATACATCTTTGGAAGTTGAAATTTTTGTGCATGGTGCTTTATGTATGTGCTATTCTGGTCAATGTGTACTAAGCCAAGTAATTGGTGGAAGAAGTGCAAACAGAGGAAATTGTGCTCAGCCTTGTAGAATGAAATATACTCTATGTAACAAAAAAGGAAAAATAGTAGAAAATAGGTATTTATTAAGCAAAAAAGATATATTTGGACTAGACTTTTTACAGAGATTACTTGATATAGGAGTAAAATCTTTGAAAATTGAAGGAAGAAACAAAACACCAGAATATGTTGCTGGCGTTACAAAAACTTACAGAAAATATATAGATGATATATTATCCAAAAAAACAGTAAAGATAAAAGATGTTGACAAAAAATATGTTATGCAAATATTTAATCGAGATGGAATATCTTCTGGGTATTTAGATGGAGTAAGGTATAAAGAGAGTATAACCGAAAACATACCTAAAAATACAGGGGTATATTTAGGTAAAGTTATTCTTCAAAAAAAAGAGTATGTTAAAGTAAAATTAGAAACAGATATATCGCTTCATGATGGCATAGAAATCCTAAAAGATAATAATGTGATATTCTCAAATATTGTTACTTGCATAAAAGATGAAGATAAGAATATTATAAATAAAAAGGTAGAAAAAGGAAATGTTGTATGGCTTGGTGATGTAAGAGAGAAAATACCTTTTGATACAAAAATATATAAAACCTCTGATTATAGTATTAATAATGAATTAAAGAACTATTATAACGGAGTATATTTAAGAAAAAGAAAAATTGATATTTCCTTAAAAATAAAGATGAGTAAAAAAGTATTGGTAAGTATTTCTAATTTAGATAACAATATTTCTTTAGATATAGACTATGTTCCAGAAGTAGCAAAAAATAAACCATTAACAAAAGAAAGTGTAATAGATGCATTTTCAAAGACAAAGGATACTTTATTTGATTTTAATATTGTAAAAATAGAAATGGATAACAATTTATTTATACCTGTTTCTAAGTTAAATGAATTTAGAAGAACGTTAGTTCTATATGTAGAAGAACTATTTAATAAAAAAATAGATGTAAAAGAAAATCTAGAATTATTGGATGAAGTAATCGCTGTTAAAAAGCAAAAAAGAAAAATAGATAATTTAAACAAAAACATTTTATATATTTATAAATTTAATGAAGAAATTAATTATATTAAATGGTATAAAGATACATATAATAAAAACTTAGATATAGTGTATGTAGATATATGTGATCTGTATAAAAATGAAGAAAAAATATTTTCTAACTTTAAAGGCAAAGTAGAAATATTTGTTTTATTACCTAATGTTGGAGGAAAGAATATAGATAGTTATATTTTTAAAAATTTAGAGAAATTAGTAAAAGATGGAATAGAAGGAATAATTGTTGGTAATATAGGATATATTGATTTAGCCTGTTCTTTAAAAGCAAAGTATAATTTAACATTAATTGCAGATTATTCTTTAAATATATTTAATAAATATAGTGCTA
>CAZTVT010000006.1:0-32291 GCA_964617175.1 uncultured Clostridium sp. | reverse complement strand
ATAAAACTTTTTTGGTAGCCTTATCTACTGCCAAATGTAAAAAAGAAGGAATACCACCAAACCACATTTTATTACATGCATCCATTTGTACTTCTTGACCAAATGCATATAGATTACTAGATCTTCTTGGATGTGCTTTTTCTGTTTCAATAATTCTTGATTTAAAAAGTTCAACCTTTTCTTCTTTAACGTTCGAATTATCTTCTTTAATAACTTCGTTCATCTTATCTTTATATAATTTAATAGTGTTCTTGTGAGCAAGAGGAGAAATAATATCATCTTTTTTAAACTTATTTAGCATAACATCGTAAGATATATCATATTCACCGAAAATATAATCTTCATAAAAGTGTTTAAAGTTAAAATCAAAATGTTTTTCTAAATATATTTCTTCAAGTGTTTTAATTAGATTTTCATCTTTTTTATTAGGATTCGCCTTACCTCGATTTCCATGTATAAAGCCATCTTTACCTTTAGAATAATAAATACATTTTAATCTATCTACTTGTTTTAAAGATAATTTAAGTTCTATGCTCGCTTCCTTTCTAGTCATAAATCCATTAATTACTTTTTCAATGGTTTCATACTTTTTGTTTTCTTTGTCATTTAACATTAAAAAAACCTCCTTATCATTTATAAAATGACAAGGAAATATTTTAATATAAAATAGAGACATTTTCACTAATTATTGTATAATTTTCCCATAGTTATTTTAATAGGGACATTTTCACTAATTATTTGTTTTTTTATTAGGGACATTTTCACTAATTTTTCACAAAAAATTGGAATATTTCTTTATTTTTTATTGTAAATATTAAATATAGATGATATAATAAAGATATATAAGTTTAGGGAGGTAAAATTATGTTTTGTAAGTATTGTGGAAAAGAAATAGAAAATGGAAAAGAAGTATGTGAAGAATGTGCTCCAAATGAAACAAAAGTAGAAGAAATAAAAACTGAAGAACCAAAAAAAGAAGAAGTTGTTGTAGAGACTCCAAAAGCAGAAAATAACAATACTAATACTAATTCAACAGTTAATAATTCAAATACAGCAAATATAACTCAAAAATCAAAAATTGCTGCTGGATTATTTGGAATATTTTTAGGATGTTTTGGTGTTCATAATTTTTATTTAGGATTTACTGGAAAAGCAGTTGCACAATTGTTAATTACAGTTCTTAGTTGTGGATTTTTATCACCAGTATCTGCAATTTGGGGATTAATAGAAGGTATACTTATTTTATCTGGAGAGTTTTCTAAAGATGCATATGGAAATGACCTTAAAGACTAATAAAAATAGAATAATAAATGTATTTATTGAAATTTAAAGAGTAGTGAATAACTAGAGGATTGATTCGTTTCGATAAGTGTATTAAGCCACACACTTGATAGAAAGTGTGTGGCTATTCTTATATTATACCAAATAAAGCAAGTATTTTTTGAAGTGGATTTTTTTTCTTTTTTGTATATACAGTAGGTAAGTTAGATTGTGAATTAGTAAAATTAAATATTGAAAAGTTTTCTGATAGCTTTATTTGTTTTGTTACAAATTCACCATTTTTTGTAGTAAGTTTTAAAATACTAAATCCATTGCTTTGTCTTATAACTACAATTTTAAAATCTTTATAATCTGTCATATATATATCTTCAATTTTTGTGTTGTTAAATTGACTATTGTGATTTCTTATACTTGTAATAATTTTCTCTATAGTTGCTATATTAGAAGATACAGCAGATGGATTATTAAGAAGATAACCAAGGCTATCGAGTTGTATTTTTTGTGTGTTGTTATTTAAATTTTTAGTAACTTTATTAAGAGAAGAAACTTCAATTAATTGCATAAATTCATCTTCTACATTTAAAGCAATTATACTTGTTTTGCTATCAAGACCTAAGGCTTCTAATTTTCTAAAATACATGTTTTTATATATTTTAATATATTTATCACTAGAAATTATTTCATTTACAATGCTATATTTAATTTTTTCTATTAAATTTGAAGCAGTATTTTCACCATTACTTAACAATTCATGTGTTATTGTTTCAAATAAAGTATTTTTTAATTTTTTATTTGGAACAAGTAATATTTTATCTAAAGTCTTTAATTTAATTGCATACATAATTGTAGTATATTTGCTTTTATCATCAATTAAAAAATCAACAAGCTTTTTTTGTAAACTAGATAACATTTTAATAATATTTTCTTCTAATTCATTTATTTTTTCAGATAAACTATTTTCTATTGCTATATTTTCGTCTTCTTCAATTTCTTCAGGAGAAAGTTTAATAAGAGCACTTTCAATAGCAAGTTTTATTATCTTTTCCTCTTTTTTTAAATCTTTAGCGTTATTATTTAATATGTTTTTTCTAATATTAATATAGTTTGCATTTAACTTATTGTTTAAAAAACAAAGTTTGTTATAATTAGAGTATGTTCTGCTAATTTTATCAAATTCTACTAATAACTCATCTAAATTTTTTAATTTGCTTTTAGCAAAAAATCTATTTAAATATTTGTTTGGAGTAGAAGAGAAGATATTGTTATACAAATCTTCTTCATTTAAATTAAGAGTATAACAAATTTGGCTTAATATTTTTCCTTCCAAAAAATATATATCGTTGTCACTCTTAATTTCATTACCTAGAAAATCACTATTAAATGTCCTATAAGTAGGTACAATGCTTAATGTTTCTGGTATAGTGTATAGAAGTCTACAAACAAGATTTGATACTACAGCTCTGTTAATTCCAAAATTTTTATGAATTATTTTATAATCAGACTTTGAAAGAGTAGCAGTAGAATAACCTACAGCATAAGTATCATTATCAATTTCACTAGTTGTTAGTACATACATTATACGAAGATATATTGATTCTATATTATTTATATCTTTAATATATAATTCTTTTTTTACCGCATCATAATATCCAGACTTATAATCAAGACCGATAGTTTTACCAAGAATTAAAGTATCTACATTATCATATAGTTTTTTTGTAAGTTTTTTTGCACCAGAGTTAGATACATATCCAAAATCTACTAATCTATCAAATAAAGAAGTTATAACTGACATAAATTGGTCAGGAATATTACACTTTTCTTGTAATTTTTCTAAATAATTTATCATTTTTATCCTCCGTTAAAAAAATATATAACATATCATATATCATTGTATATCAAAAATGAAAAATATACAAGAGAAAGTAAAAAAAAATACAAAAAGTATTATTTTTTTATAATTCTTTTTGTATTTTTAATATATTAATCTCTATAATTTTCTTTAATAGTCTGAGTTGACCTTTCTAAAGCTAGAGATTTATCTGGTACATTTTGTGTAATGACAGAACCAGCTCCAACTACAGCATCTTGTCCTACAGAAATTGGGGCAATTAAGGTAGAATTACATCCTATAAAAGCATTATCCTTTATTTCAGTTCTATTTTTTTCATATTTAGTATTCATGTTTGCAGTTATAACTCCACAAGCAATTTCAACATCTTTGCCTATATCAGCGTCTCCTGCATAAATAAGATGAGGAATTTTTGTGTTTTCTCCTGATTTGATATTTTTAGTTTCTACAAAGCTTCCAACTTTACAATTATTTGATATATCACATTTAGGCCTTATATGTGCAAATGGTCCTATTTTGCAATTATCAGAAATTTTACTTTCTACAATTTTACTAGTCTCAACTGTAACATTATTACCAATCTTAGATGATATAATGTGTGAATTTGGACCAATAACACAATTTTCACCAATTTCTGTTTCTCCTTGAATATTTGTACCAGGGTATATAATTGTATCTTTACCAATTTTAGCATCAATACTTATATATGTACTAGATGGATCAATTAAAGTAACTCCATTAGTCATGTGTAACTTTCTTGTTTTGTTAAGTAGAGTACAAGTAGCAAGTGATAATTCCTCACGAGAATTTATTCCTTGAAATTCTGACATATCTGCAATAGTACACACACCAAAATTATATCCCGCATTTTTTATATGTACAGGAATATCTGTTATATAATATTCATTTTGGGCATTATTATCATCAAGTTTATCAAATGAATCTTTAAGAAGCTTTCCTTTAAAACAATATACGCCTATATTTACTTCTTTTACTCTTTCTTCTTCTTCATTACAATCTTTTCTTTCAACTATTCTATCAAGATTACCTTTGCTATCGCGTATAACACGACCAAGAGAACCAGGATTATCAACTATTCCAGATAAAACAACACCTCCATAGTTACCTTGTTCACAAAAAGAAATCATTGATTTTATTGTTTTTGATGAAATAAGTGGTTGATCTCCATTAATTACAAGTACTAAATCATCATCATTAATATTGTCTTTAGCTTGCATTACAGCATGACCAGTTCCAAGTTGAGCTTCTTGATAACAGAAATTTATTCTATTATCTCTTTTTTTAACATGTTCTACTACTTGTTCTGCTTTGTGACCAACAACGATGTTTATATCTTTTATATCAGCACCTTCACAAGCATCACATACATAGTCGATTGCACATCTATCATATATTTTATGAAGAACTTTAGGAAGTTCTGATTTCATTCTTGTTCCTTTACCTGCAGCAAGTATAACTGCTTTTAAATTTGACATTAAATCTCCTCCTTTTAATTTACGCTACTTCGTAAATTAATTAATAAGTTTATTTTAGCATAAATGATTATTAATGTAAAGAAATGGTATACATAAGTAAAAAAATAATAAAAATACTAGATATTAAAATACCTAGTATATATATATTAATCATCTATTTGTATAACATCACCAATTTCATTACCATAAAATTCATCTTCATTTGGAACAGGTAAGGCTTCAACTTTTTTTAATTTTCTTTCAATTGTTCTAGATTTTCTTGATGCAAGTTCCATAGTAGAGGAGATTTCAAGTAATTTTTTATTTGTTTTATCAAGTAAGTCACCAAATTTTGTAAATTCACTTCTAACCATACCTAATAATTGCCATACTTCACTTGTCCTTTTTTCAATAGCAAGTGTTTTAAATCCCATTTGTAAACTATTTAAAAGTGCAACAAAAGTTGTGGGACCAGATACAGTAATTCTGTATTTTTGAGCAATAAACTCACATAGTCCAGTGTTTTTAAGCACTTCACAGTACAGACTTTCTGTAGGTAAGAACATTATTCCAAAATCTGTAGTAAAAGGTGGTTCAATATATTTTTCGTAAATATCTTTTGCAAAAGATTTAACAGAATTTTCAAGTTTCTTTCTATATTCAGTTATAAGTAAAACATCACCAGCTTCTTCTGCGTCAATTAGTCTTGAATAATCTTCAATAGGAAATTTAGAATCTACAGGTAGCCAAACAAATTCGTTATCATTCTTACCTGGAAGTTTTATTGCAAATTCTACTAAATCATTAGAATTAGGTTTAGTCTTAACATTCTTATCATATTGTTCATTAGTTAAAAACTGTTCAAGAATAGTACTAAGCTGTACTTCACCCCAATAACCTCTTGATTTTACATTGGTAAATACTTTCTTTAAATCACCAACTCCTTGAGCTAAAGTTTGCATTTCTCCAAGTCCCTTGTATACAGATTCTAATCTATCATTTACAAGTTTGAAAGATTCACCAAGTCTTTTTTCTAAAGTACCCTGCAATTTTTCATCTACAGTAATACGCATTTTTTCAAGTTTTTCATTATTGTCCCTTTGAATTTTAGATAAATTATCTTCAACAGCTTTACGTATATTATCAAGTTTTGTTTCATTTAAATTTGTAAGATTTGCAAGAGATGTTTGTTGAATATTAGCTGTCTCTGCAATTCTTGTACCTATATTTTTATTTAGCTCTTCACGAGTTTGCATAAGCATAGAAGAAAGTTCCATCCTAAGTTCTTTAAATTCTTTGGCATTACTTTTATTTTTTTTGTTTGTTACAAGCATAATTATAACTAGTATTATTAAAAAAATGATTATACAAAGTAAAATTAATGTTAAATTCATATATATACCCCTTTTCATAATATGTGAATATTATATCAAACAAACAAAAGTTTGTCAATTAGGATGCAGTTAGAAAAATTATATAATTAAAGTTAATTCTCTTTTTTTGTAAAAAATATACTTTTTTTGTCACATATGAAGAAATTAAGAGAAGAGAAACATCCACAACTCGGAACTTTGGAAGGTTTAGAAGTACACTTTTTTGAACTAGAAAAATTCAGAAAGTGCAATCCTGATTTGCATGAAAAAATTAATCAATGGTTAGCGTTAATAGATACAGAAAACGAAAATTGGTTGGAGGTAGCTATGAAAGAAAATAAAAAAATAAAAGAAGCTAAAGGTAAAGTTGATGAGTTTATGTCAGAAGATGAAGCAAGAGAACTAGCAGAACTAAGAGAAAAGTGGCAATTAGACTATGATTCTTCAATTTCATATGCTACACAAAAAGGTTATTCAGAAGGGCTTGAAAAAGGTCTTGCAGACGGTCATGTAAAAGGTCATGCAAAAGGTCATGCGGAAGGTTATGCAGAATGTATTATTGAGGAGAAAAAGAATATAGCTAAAAAACTACTTAAGAAAAATAGCGATTTGCAGGATATAGTTGATATTACAGGATTAAGTGAAACTGAAATTTTAAATTTAAAAAATAATGATTAAAAATATAATAAAAGAATACAACTCTACAAACCATTAATCTATGATTTGTAGAGTTTTGCTACATATTGGATATTACTTTTAGAATTGCTTTTTTGTTATTTATAAATTCTTTAAATAAACTATTTAAATTTGCAAATGGACCAATTGGATTACCATTTAATTTGCAAATTTCTATTGTAAGTGATACAACATTATTAAGGTAAGCTCTATAAAAATCCATAACACCATATTTTAAATATTCATTAATAGGAGTATATCCTGTTTGCATAGCATATGTATCTATAGCTTTATCATGAAGTTTTATATTATCTTTTGAAGTAATGCATTTATCAGGATAACCATATATTTCACCACCAGTAGAATGATATGAGAATACTGCTATTAATTTTTCATTATATTTAGGTAAATTAAAATATAAATTGGTTAGATATCTATATAAAAAAATGTTTTCGGGACAACAAGGATCTAAAACTTTTTTACCAGGGTATGACATGGGACTTGGATTTGTCACAGGAATATCATTATATCTGTGTTTTGCATATCCCCATTTTTTTCTTAAAGTTACTATTTCACAAAATCTATGAATGGAATTAGAGTTTGGATCAATACCCATACCATTAGCAGACCATACTGGTAAAATTTTACTATTTAAATTGCAATTTTTTAGTATGTTATTTACACTGAGTATCATATTTTCATTTTCTATTAATTTGCAAGAGGTTCTAAGAACACTTTTATATAACTTTTCTCTTTTTATATTTTTATCTGCAATTTTATCATCTAAATTATATGCATCTAAATATATTTTTGCAATTTCTTCTAAAGAATTATTATCTAAATCTTTCAAGTTGTAATATACTTGGGATGATGATATAACAAAACCCTCAGGATTTAAAAGTGGAATAAAATGAAAGGTATAGTCTTTTGAAAAATAATAATATATATCATCATTTAAAATCAATGTTAGAATAAATTCTAAAACAAAGAGTGAAGTTACTATTTCGCATCCATGTGTATTTGATAATATTACTACATGTTTTTTGCCACTTCCAACTTTATATGAATTTAGTGGATATTTAAAAGTGGTGTAGCATGTAGTAATTTCTTTTTTTAATCTGTTATCATATTTTTTGTTATTACAAAAATCATTTAATAAATTACAAATATCATTATATGATAGTATAACTTTTTTTAGATATATTTTATCCATACACTCACCTATTATATATCTATTTTATATTTGTAAATTTATGTTAAAACATTGATATATATAATTTAGAGATAATAATTTTTTTACAATACTTTATTGAATTTTAAATAAGAGGGAATATCTATGGGTAGTTTTTATACGGATGATAAGTTTAATGTAAATGGAGAAGAAATAAAAATTTCAAATGAAGATGTTTTGTTTATATAAAAAGATACACTATATTCTTTTGAAGGAAACTTTAAAGCAGTACGCATTAATATTCCCGCTTTTGGAATAGAAAATGATAGACGTAAAAAATAATTTTAAAAGTATATAAAGATAAAATACGATTTAGATAATATAAAAAATAGTGCGTAAGTCTTAGAAAGATACGTACTATTAATTTAAATGTGTATGTAAGTTTTAAACAAAAAAATGGTGCGGGTAAAAGGACTTGAACCTTCACGCCTCTCGGCACGAGCTTCTAAGACTCGCGTGTCTGCCAGTTTCACCATACCCGCAACAATAAATATCATACCATATACTTTCTTAGTTGTCAATAGTTTTTGAAATATTTTTTGTATAAAAAGAAACAATAGTTATATGTAATTAATTTCTAAATAAAACAATGAAAAAATATAAAAAAATCATTGAATAAAGTTTGTTATTTTGATATACTCATAAGTGAAATATAATGTATTAGAAAAGTTTTGATATGTAGAAATAGAAGAGGTTGATATATTATGGAAAAAAAATATAGTTTAACTTTTCCACAGCAAAATATATGGTTAGTTAATAGTTTATATAATAACAGTAAAGTGAATTTAATTACAGGAATAATTAATATAAATAAAGGGTTTAATGTAGAGTATTGTAAAGAGGCAATAAACAATATAATAAAGAATAATGATGCTATGAGAATAAATATTGTGCTTGATGATAAAATACCATATCAAGTTGTGAAGGAATATCAATATGAAAATATTGATATTGTTGATATGCAAAATTGTAGTAAAAATGATATAGACAAATACATTAAAGAGTATAAAAAACAAGATATAGACATATTAAGTAAAAAATTATTTGAATTTAAAATTCTAAAATACGAAGATAATAAAGGTGCAGTGCTTTTAAAAATGCATCATATAATTTCTGATGCTTGGAGTTATTCTAAAATAATAGAACAGTTTGTAAAATATTATACTTCTTTAGAAAATAATGAAACTATTGGTGATTTAGATGTTCCAGGGTATATTGAATTTGTAAATACCACCTTAGAGTATAAAAATAGTGAAAAATATAAAAAAGATGAAGAATTTTGGAATGAATATTTAAGTGACTTTGAGGATAAAGTTACTTTAAAAGATAGAATAAAAAATATAAATAATACTTCTAGTAGATATAACGTTAAATTAAAAAAAGAGATAAATTATAAAATTTTAGAATATTGTAAGGAAAATAGAATATCTCCTTATGTTATGTTCCTTGCAGCACTTTCTGTATATCTTTATAGAATTAAAGATAAGAATGATTTCGTAATTGGTACACCATCTTTAAATCGTGCTAATTTTAGGGAAAAGCAAATGCTTGGAATGTTTGTATCAACTTTACCTCTTAGAGTAAAAATACAAGAAAATGAGAAGTTTTTAGATGTTGCACATGATATTGCTAGAAATACAATGAGTATATTTAGACATCAAAAATATCCATATATTAATACCTTAAAAAATATACGTAGTAAAAATAACAATAATAATAATTTATATGGAATAATTCTTTCTTATCAAAATGCAAGAGTAGAATTTGAAGATAAGGAAAAATATGACACTAAATGGTATGAAAATGATTTTCAAAATGAAGATTTACAAATACATATTTTAGATATGGATAGCACAGGTGTTTTAGAGATAAATTACGATTATTTAAACGAACTTTTTGATAAAATAGAGATTGAATATCTGCATACTAGAATTATGGCTATAATTGAAAATGCTATTTTAGATAAAGAGATAGATGTTGAAAATATTGAAATAATGTCTAAAGAAGAAAAA
This sequence comes from uncultured Clostridium sp., assembly GCA_964617175.1. Classification (GTDB taxonomy): domain Bacteria; phylum Bacillota; class Clostridia; order TANB77; family CAG-465; genus CAG-465. The sequence goes on along the minus strand of CAZTVT010000006.1, from coordinate 22,392 downwards.
GATAAAATACTATATGAATTTAATGATACAAAAACAGACTATCCAAAAGATAAATCTGTTATTGAACTTTTTGAAGAACAAGTAGAAAAAACACCTGATAATATAGCTCTTGTATTTGAAGATAAAAAAATCACATATAAAGAATTAAATGAGAGAGCAAATAGTGTTGCACATTATTTAATTGATAATGGAGTTAAAACAAATGATAAGGTAGCTTTGTTTATGAAAAGAAGTGAAATATTAATTATATCTTTACTTGCAATATTGAAGTGTAGAGCTACATATATTCCTTTAGATATTACATATCCTGAAAAAAGAATAAATTATATTTTAAGTAATTCCAAACCTAAATTTATTATATCAGAGAAAGAATTAAAATATGATAATGTTATTATATTATCAAGTAAAAACTTATCTCAAATATCAAAAGATTTTTCTAAAAATAACATAAAAATAAATGATAAAAACAAAAAAGTTAATTCATATATTATATATACTTCTGGTTCTACAGGAAATCCTAAAGGTGTTGTGATAACAAATGATAATTTATTAAATTTTGTTTTAGGAATAAATAAATCTATTAATATAAATTCAAATAACAAAGTGGTTTCAATTACGACTATTTCATTTGATATTTTTGGACTTGAAATTTGGGTTACATTAACAAATGGAGCAAAACTTGTTTTGGCTAATGAAATTCAGTGCGTAAATGGAAATGAATTAAATTTACTATGCTTAAATAATGAAGTTGACATAATTCAAACCACTCCAACAAAGTTAAAATTGTTATTAACTCAAAATAATAATTTATTTATAAAACAAATAAAAAAAATAATTTTAGGCGGAGAAGCCATAAAAGAAAGTTTTATAAGAGAACTTAGAGATTTAACTGATTCAGAAATATTTGACGCATACGGTCCAACTGAAACTACAATTTGGTCTACTATAAAAAAATTAGAAAAAATTAGAATATCAGCTGGGTTTCCAATATCTAATACATACATATATATATTAGATAATAAAAATCGAATTCTTCCTATTGGAATTGGAGGACAGCTTGCAATATCAGGCAATAGTGTGTCTCCTGGATATTATAATAATGAAAGAAATACAAATAAAAGTTTTGTGTATAATAATTTATTAAAAAAAAGAATTTATCTTACTGGTGATTATTCGTTAATTGATTACTGTGGAGAACTGAATATAATTGATAGAATAGATTTGCAAGTGAAAGTAAATGGTCAGCGTGTTGAATTACAAGAAATTGAAAAAAATATAAATGAATATGAAAATATAAATAGTTCTATAGTAAATTTAAGAGAAAATAAATTAATATGTTTTTATGAAACAAAAAATAAAAAAGAATTAATAGATAAAAACAGTATAATTTCTTTTTTATACAATAGATTACCATTTTATATGATTCCTAAAGAATATTATTATTTGGAAAGGATTCCTATGACTTTAAATGGTAAAATAGATAGAAAAAAAGTAAATAATATTGATATAAAATATGATGAAGTAAACAATCATGCAAAGCCAATAACAGAACTTCAAAAGCAAATATACAATATTTGGAAAAAGGTAATAAAAGGAAGGGAGTTTGGAATAGATGAGCCTTTTTTCGAACTAGGAACAGATTCTTTAGATGCGATAAAAGTACAAGTAGAGCTTTTAAGTATAGGTATACATATTGAATATGCTGATTTGTTTAAATATCCAACAATAATAGACTTGGAAAAAAGGATTGTAGATCAAAATTTAATAACGCAAAAAGAAAAAAATAAGGATATAAAAATTGAAGTGTATGATGATATTTTGTCAACCAATATAAGCTCTAGTTATGTTCCTAAAAAAAAGGAAATAGGCAATATTTTAATTACAGGTGTAACTGGATTTTTAGGAGCCCATATATTAGATGAATATATGCAAAAAGGAAAAGGTAATATATATTGTATAGTAAGATCTAAAAACAATATAGATTCTAAAACAAGATTAAAGGAGAGGCTTAAATTTTATTTTAATGATAAATATGATAATCAAATTGGTAAAAGAATAATACCAATCGATGTAGATATAACAGATTTTTCTAATCTTAATCTTGCTTTAAAAGATATAATAGCAGATATTTCTTTTGTAGTACATTGTGCAGCTTGTGTAAAACATTATGGTGATGCAAATTATTTTAAGAAAATTAATGTTGATGGAACTGAAACTATTGCAAAAATATGTTTTAATAATAATATAAAGTTTATTCATATTTCTACTCTTAGTGTATCTGGTAATGCTTTTGAAACTGCTAGTTACAATAAAATTTCTAAAGATATAGTATTTGATGAAACTTGTTTTTATAAAAATCAAAATCTAGAAAATATATATGTTTATACAAAGTTTAAGGCTGAGCAAATTGTTTTAGATTATATGAAAAAAGGAATGCAAGCTAATATCATGAGAATAGGAAATTTAACGAATAGATATAGCGATTTAAAATTTCAATATAATGAAGAAGAAAATGCTTTTGAAAATAGAATAAAAACACTTTTGAATATAAAAATGTTTCCAAAGAGAAACATAGATATGTATTTAGAATTTACTCCGGTAGATTTTGCTGCAAAGGCGGTTATAACAATAATGCAATTTTTTAATACAAAACATAATATGTTTCATATATATAATAATAACCATATTGAAATGAAAGAATTTATAAATATATTAAAAAAGATGAATATAGTAATTGATATAGTAAATGATAACACTTTTTCTAAGAAAATATATGAAATTTCAAATTCAAAAAATAAAGAAATATTAAAGGGGATAATAAATGATTTAGATAAAAATAATACTTTGGATTATAACACTAATGTTAAAATTGAAGGAAAATATACTATAGAATATTTAAAGAAAATTGGTTTTAGTTGGCCGATTATTGATAATAATTATATTATAAAATATATAAATAGAATAAATAATTAAGGAGGAGAAAATTGGAAGAGTTTTTGCTAGCTGTCGCTATAATAGTAAGTGTTGTTTTGGTTATAGTAATGAAAGTAAATTTAAGAAATAATAAACTTGCAAATGCAATGTCGGTATTATTTGCATTATTAATAATATGGTGTACAGGATTATTATTACAAAAGATATCTATAGCCTTAGAATTTCATATTAAGCCTATATATTTTGATTATTTGACATATATAGGAATATGTTTTTTATTTCCTACACTTATTATATTATCATTTTATTATAATGAGAGTACTGTTAATTTTAACCCAAAATGGTTGTTGCTATATTTAATACCCGCTATTTCACTGTTTTTTTTATGGACAAATGATTTTCACAGTTTGTTCTATAAAGTATATTCAGTAAACTTTTCGGATACTGTATATGGACCAATATTTTATATTAACACAATATATTCATATTTTCTTGCATTTATATTCATGATAAGAATGATAAATATATCTATAAAAAAATCAGGATTTTTTACAATGCAAACAGCACTTATGATTATTGGTAGTATAATTCCGCTAGTAGTTAATATGCTTGGGACTGCAAAGATAATAGATATTTCTATCTACATTACTCCAACATTATTCTGCATAACCCTTGTATTTTATATGCTGGCTATAATAAAATATAAGGCTTTAAATATAACTCCAGTAGCATTAGAAACAGTAACTGATACTATGTCAGATTCTTTTGTTGTAATCTCTGATGATGGAACAATTGCAGATGCAAATCTTACTTTTAGAAAAACTTTTGAAGGAGTAGTAGATTTTAATAAGGATAAAAACTTATTTGATATTATAGAAAAAAAGAAACTGCTAGATATAAATGTATTAAAGAATATAATAAAGAAAACAAGAAGCAAGGATCAAATAGTAAATGTTGAGTATCATTTTAACTATAAAAATAAAGAAAAGTTTTTTGAAGTTGACATTCATCCAATAAAAGCTAAAAAGGATAAAAATCAGTATATAGGTACTTTGCTATTATTTAAAGATATAACGCAACATAAAAAAGATATAGAAGAAATTGAACAAAAGCAAGATATAATAGTAAAGCAGGGGCAACTTGTTTCTATAGGTGAACTTGCCGGAGGAGTAGCACATGATATAAATACTCCAATATCAGCAATAAAAACTGGTATTACAATGTTAAATCAAAAACAAGATAGAGAAGAGTCTGAAAAAGAAATACTTCAAAGAATGGATAACTGTGCTACTAAAATAATTAACATTGTAAATAGTATGAGAAATCAAATTAGGAATTTAGGTGGAACTACTAAAATGAAATTTAAAGTAAGTGATGTTATTAATGATATAAAAGTAATAACATATCATGAGATATATAAAAACAAATCAGAGTTTTGTGTTGATATTATCGATGATTTATCAGTAGAAGGAGATCCTACTAAACTTGGGCAGGTTTTAACAAATTTAGTAGTTAATGCTGCTCAAGCATATGGAGATAAAGGTGGTAAGATAGATGTTACTGTACAGAAAGCACCAAAAAACTCTGTCCTTATAAAGATAAGCGATTATGCTGGAGGTTTAGAACCCGAAATAAAACCATATATTTTTAAAAATATTCTTACAACAAAAGGTACTTTTGGAACAGGACTCGGTCTTTACCTTGCTTACTCAATTATAAAAGGAGAATTTAATGGAGATATAAGTTTTGAAAGTGATGAGGGGATGGGAACTACTTTTTATATAAGTATTCCAGTGGCATAATATATTATAATTTAAAGAGGAATGAATGTTTCAATTTTCATTCCTCTTAATAATAAATTATTTACTCTTCAAAAATAAGTTCAGTAATAACATCAGCTATTTTAGTTACAAATCTTCCTATGAAAGAGTATAACGAGCTTGATATTAAAATTTGCACAAAATTACATGGTTTTTTTGCATGTAGTGAAAAATATTTGAAAAACAGAAAAGAGAAAATGAGTTTACAGGATCTATTAAAATACAAAATTATATCGTAAAAAGAACCTTCAACCACACGAGATTTTTTTAATAATTATATGAAAGCAATGATATAGACTTTAATCCTGATACTAAGATTGTAAGCTATAATTTAGTAGTTGAGTTTATAAAAGCTGGATTTGGTATTGGAATATGTTACAAAGGAATTTAATAAAGAGGAGTTAAAAAATAATGAATTATATGAAATAAAAGTTGAACCTAAAATACCAACAAGAGATTTAGGTATAGTTACTTTAAAAAATAATGAATTAAGTTTTGCTGCAAGCAAGTTTGTTGGAATTATAATGCAAAAATAACTTAAATGATAAAACTTGTAATATTGACATAAAGTTTACAATGTGATAAAATTCGGATATGTGAGGTAATTTATTATGGAAAGTGGAAAAATACCAACTAAAAAAAAGCAAGAGATAGTAAATATTTCAAAAAAATTAATAAATGAAAAAGGTGTAAATAACGTTTCAATAAGAGATATTGTAAAAAATGTAGGTATGGCACAAGGTTTGTTCTATTATTATTTTAAAAGTAAGGAAGAAATACTTGAAATAATAATAAATGAATATGTAGAAATTTTTTGTAAAGATTTAGAAGAAAATATTAATGGAATTGAAATGGAATATGATAATTGGAAGGAAAAAATAGAAACTACAATTATCATGTTAGTAAAACTATATAAAGATAACAGTAGCCCATTAGAAAAATTTAATAATGCTAAAAATAAAGAATTATACATGAATATGGTGTATGCTACCATTGATAGAATGGCTGCTTTAATAGAAAAGATTTTAAACGAAGCTTTAGATAGTGGATTTATAAAATTAGAACATCCAAAAGAAACTGCATATGTTCTTATTTATGGAATAATAGATTTAATAAATCATAAAAAAATAGTAGATGAAAAGATATTTGTTGATATAGTTTTTAGTACACTTGGAATAAACAAAGATTAAGCATATTTAAGAGCTTAGTCTTTTTTTATTTAATTGTTCCATTGAATTGTTTTACCAAATAAAGTATTCAATTTGACAAAAATTACATAATGTTGAATAATTTGCTTAAATATTAAGTAATTCTAAATCAAATTTGAAAGTAGAGTTTTTATAAATTAAAATTTATTATTAATAATACGTAAATCTATTTTTTACTTAGTTAAAAAAATATAATAGAATGGAGGAATTTATTATGGCAAAAATTATAACAGTAAAAGATATGAATGCAAATGCTATAGGAAAGTATTTAATAGGCTATAACTGTGAGGCTGGAGATTTTAAATAGCGTATTTTCCATGTAGATGGAAAAAATGTATACATTATAACAGATGATTACATTCCATTTAATGTAGCGCCACTTGGTAAAAAAGAAACTCCTTTGTATGTAAATGATAATGAATATATGTTATCTTTTAATGACGTAGTAAGAGATTACAAAGGAAGGCAAGATATAACTGACCCTAGAATTAAAGCATTAAATAGCCTGTTTTTTAAAACTAATACAGATGAAAATACAAATATAAATATGAGAGCAGTAGCATATATGTTAGATACAAAAGCTTGGGTAAAGTTTGCAAATGATAATGCAGAATATGCAATAGCTAGTCCAACACTTGAACTTTTTGTAAAATCATATAACCTAACTCATGAACGAAAACTTAAAGTAATGTCGGACGAAGTTGGTTATATGATAAAATATGAAGATGAAAATACGTTTTACTATTATGTCACAGATTTAGATTATAGAGATAGTTTATATTTTAAGGCTGATACAAGTAAGGCATATAGAATGTGGTTGGCTTCGACTTCTGCTTATGGCACTAGCTACGTAATGTATGTGTACTACGACGGTAATGTGGACTATAACTACTATGACAATACTGAACTCGACTTCCGTCCTCTAGTTTGGCTAAAATCTGATATCCGTTTTGAAGAGACAGAAGCAGGATTTAGAATAATCTAAAAAATTGCTATAAATTATAAATAAAGTGATATGAAATTAATTTTTTATATCACTTTATTTTAGCTATTTAGTCATTTTTAGGACATAGGAGATTTATAGGACATTCATCACAATTAGGTCTTCTTGCTATGCAAAATTTTCTTCCATGATTTACTAGTACATGATTTATTTTATTCCAATGCTCTTTTGGAATCTTTTTCATTAATTCATTTTCAATTTGTTCCTGAGTATTACCATTTGAAAATCCCATTTTTCTTGTTATTCTTGTAACATGAGTATCAACAGCAATTCCTTCAGTTTTATTAAAGCATTCTTGTAAAATTATATTAGCAGATTTTCTTCCTATTCCAGGAAGAGATGTAAGTTCTTTCATTGTATTTGGAACAATTGAGTTAAAATCTTTTTCAAGTTTTTGGCAAGCACCTTTAATACTTTTAGCTTTGTTTTTATAAAATCCACAAGGACGAATAATTTCTTCTATTTCTTTAATATCAGCATTGTTAATACTATGCACATCAGGAAATTTTTTAAAAAGAATAGGGCATATAATATTTACTCTTGCATCGGTACACTGAGCTGCCAGTATTAGTGCTATAACAAGTGAAAGAGGAGTAGTATAATCTAGTCCGCATTTAGCATCTTTATATTCGTTTTCTAATATTTTAATTATTTCTAACATATTCTTTTTAGTTATTCTTTTATATGATTTTTTCGCTTTTTCCATTTTTTTCTCACCATATCTTTAAAATAAACATAATATATAATAAATATTTTACAATATTTTAATATATTTGTCAAAAGAGAGGTGTTTTAATTGTTTTGGGGTGCTTTTAGGAAAACTATAGGCTTATTTTGTCTGGCTTTTGGTGTAGGTGTTGCTATAAGTATCCTGCTTCCAGTGTGGTGTTGGGTTACAGTTGTAGCTATAGCACTTGTTGCACTTGGAATATCATGGCTATTTTGCTAAGGAGGTATATATTTATGAAAATCGTTGTATATAAACCAGGTAAATTTATGAAATTAATATTAAAGACTATATTTAAGATATAGTATCAGAGTTAGTTTTATAAAAAATTATAATTATGAAAAAATAAATAAAGTATTTACATGAAAAGTTTAGTTGTAAAATTACGTTAAAAACATAATTTTACAGCTATTTTTATTTATATTGAAAATAATAAAAATTTAGTTGTTTTCTTTTGATAAATAATAAATAAACGTGAGTTAGAAATTCTGGCATTCTAGCATGTATTTCCTTTATTACAAAAGGAAAAAAAGGTAATGCTAAATTCGTAGATAATCACTAAATAGTGTAGTTAGAACGCTCACCCTGTGTACCCCACAGTGAATAGTTATTATATATATTATATTTAAATATTTGTTAAAAATCAAGAATAACTCATTTAATAATTTTGTCTATTTTTATATAAAATTGTAGAATTAATATTAAAATATTAATAATAATTTTTTACAAAACTAACTCTGAAAAATATATAAAAATATGTGTTGATTTTGCAGAAATATATTGTATAATATATATATATAAGAATAATAGGAGAGTACATATGAAAAAAAAGGATTACGCACTTGCATTATCTGGTGGTGGAACAAGGGGTGCTTATGAAGTTGGTGCATATAAAGCATTAAATGAGATAGGAATAAATATAAAGGCAATAGCAGGCACTTCAATTGGTGCTTTAAATGGAGCTATGTTTTTATCTGCAAATTTAGAAAAAGCAGAAGATATGTATAATAAAATAGACATTTCTAATGTTTTAGATGTTGGTAATGATATAAATACTGATAAAGATATATTTGATTTTAGAAATATTTTTAAAATTATAAAAGACTATACTAAAAAGAAAGGACTTGATAACAAACCTTTAAAAGAACTTATAGAAAAAGAAGTAGACATAGAAAAGATATATAAATCTGATATTGATTTTGGACTTGTTACATATTCAATAAAATCAAAAAAAGCATTAGAAGTATTTAAAGAAGATATAAAAAAAGAAGAATTTATTGACTTTTTGCTTGCATCAGCATGTTTTCCAATATATAAAGCACAAAAAATCCAAGATGAAGAATATTTTGATGGCTTTTTTCATGATAACATGCCAATTAATATGCTCATAAAAAGAGGATATAAAAATATAATAGCAATTGATCTTGGAAGTAAAAATGCAAATAAAAAGTTGATAGACAAAAATGTATATGTAAAATTAGTAAAGCCAAGTGAAAATCTAGGAGGAATTTTTGAATTTAATAAAGATAGAATTAAATTTAATATTAAACTGGGATATTTAGATACAATGAAAGCTTTTAACAAATTAAGAGGGCATATGTATTATTTTAGACCATATGAATTTAATAGATTACTTTATAAATTTACATTAGAGGAATTATATGGATTGGAATATGCAGCTGATATCTATAATATTGATAAATATAATATATATACTTGTAAAGATTTTTTAAATAAAATATTAAAAAAGCATAGAGAGGCAACTAGAAATTATGATAAAGTAAGAAATACTTTAGATTTTAAAAAACTAATTAAGGAGGGGAAAGAGATAAAGAAAATAATTGATAAGGGACTTGGACTATGTTTGATGGTTGATATGATAAATAACAAGCCAGCATTCAAAAATATAAAAATTATTAATAAACTGTTTTCAACATATATTTTAGCTGCAGAAGCTATAATAGAACTTGAAGCAATGGAATAATTGATATAAAAAAAGAGCTCGTATGAACTCTTTTTTTATATTGCTCTTTCGACTTTTCCGCTTTTTAAACATCTAGTACAAACTTTAACTTTCTTTGGTGTTCCGTTAACATTAGCCCTTACTGTTTGTACATTAGCTTTAACTGTTTTGTTTGTTCTTCTGTGTGAGTGACTAACACTCATTGAAAAAGTAGTATCTTTATCACATATTTCACATCTTGCCATTTTAAAAGCCTCCTTTTTATTTGGTTTAATAAATTACTTAAATATTCTAACATAAAAAAGTTAAATAATCAAGAGATTAAAAGATAATTTAGTAAAAAATAGAGTAATCTGTACAGAGTTTGTATAAATTACTCTATTTAATAAAATAAATTTTGTTATATTTTAACTATTGTTCCTGTAGAACTGTTAGAAAGAAATTTTTTACAATTATTATCTTCTTTAGAAATACCACCGCTTAATACAACAGTATCATTTGATTTTAATAATCCTTTAGATTTCAATACTTCAATTCCTTTTTCAAGTAAATCATCATAGTCTTCAGTATCTTCAATTAAGATTGCAGTTACATTGTTTTCAACAGCCATTTGTTTGTAAGTTTTATTATCTGAAGTTATTGCATATATAGGACATCCAGGTCTAAAACTAGATAGTAAAGAAGGAGTAACACCATCTTTAGATACAGCAATTATTGCATCAGCATTTGCAAACATAGCAGAACAACATACAGCAAAATTAGCTTGTTTTTTGAATTCTAAATCATTATCTATAGATTTTACATTTTCAATATTTTTAAAGTAATCAATATTTCTCTTTTTAAATCTGCTCCAATAACAAATATCTTTTTCTGTAGCTTCATCAATTTTTGCCATAGTTTTTACAGCTTCTCTTGGATAATCACCTTGTGCAGATTCACCAGATAGCATAGTAGCACTTGTTCCATCATAAACTGCGTTGGCAACGTCAGATACTTCAGCACGTGTAGCTCTTGGATTATGTTGCATAGACTCTAACATTTGAGTAGCAGTAATTACAAATTTACCAGCAGCAGAAGTTTCTTTTATCATCATTTTTTGAGCAGCAGGAACTAATTCTTCTGGTATCTCAACTCCAAGATCACCACGAGCTACCATTATTCCATCAGAAACTTCTAAAATTTCTTTAAAGTTATCAAGACCTTCTTGATTTTCAATTTTAGATACAATTTTAACTCTATTTCCACCTATTGAATTAAGATAATTTCTCATATCTATAACATCTTGAGCTTTACGTATAAATGAAGCTGCTATAAATTCACAATCATTTTCAACGCCAAATTTTAAATCAGACTTATCTTTTTCAGTCATGGCTTCAAGTTTTAATTTTGCACCTGGAACATTAACACCACGTCTACCTTTAATAGTAGCTCCATTTTGTACTGTACAGTTTATTTCTGTTCCATTAATACTATCTATTAATAGATCCATTAGACCATCATCTATTAAAATATGTCCACCAACTTCAACATCATTTGGAAGACCTTTGTAAGTTATTCCTAAAGTAGAATTGTCTCCTTTTATATCTCTAGTTGTAAGAGTTACTTTATCACCTTGAGTAAATGTGTGTTTAGCATCATCAGCAAAATCAGTAGTTCTTATTTCTGGTCCTTTTGTATCAAGCATAAATGCAACATTTGTATTTAGTTTCTTATTTAATTCTTTTAGAGTATTTATTTTTGCTTGATGTTCTTCATAATCACCATGAGAGAAATTAAGTCTCATTACGTTCATTCCTGATTTTATTAATTCTTCTAATATTTCAGGTTTTTCACTAGCAGGTCCTATTGTACATACAATTTTTGTTCTTTTCATAAAAATTCACTCCTTAATATCTTATAATATATATACGATTCATATACGTTTACATATATATTTTTATATATAACAAGTATTAGTATACATTTTTTTAAAATAAAAGTCAACAAAAAATAGCAAAAAATGTCAAAAACAAATTGTTACAAAATAATTTCGAAAAAATTACATTTTGCAAATAAACTAATATGTATATAAATATTTGTTGCACAAATAATAATTATATGATATATTTAAATACATGAATTGTTAACATGGAGGTAAATATATGAAAATATTAAATAAGTTTTTGGCTATAGTTGCTTTTTGTATAATTTTTACAGGACTAAGTGTAGTGTCTTGTGAAAGTAAAGATGTAAGAGCAGTTAAAACTGGTGATGTAATATATTTTGATACTAAGGGATTAAATGCTGACTGGAATACTGTAAAAATTTATTTTTATAGTACATGGGGCGGAAGTGATATTGTATCTTGGAATGACAGTTTAAATATGGAAAAAATAGAAGGTACTACAGTTTTTAAATATACTGTACCTGATAGCTTAAATGCTGAAAGTCATAATGTTAATATGTTAGTTTTTCATAATGGAAAAGGTGGAGATTCTAATCAGACTATAGATCTTGGATTTATAGATACAGGGTACGCATATGTTATTGACGGTACATATAATAATAAACAAAAGGGTTATTGGTATTTATATGATAAAAGCGAGCTTATAGAGTTATATAATTCTCTTAAAGATTATGAGAAAATGTACTATACTTCTGATACTTGGACAGAGTTTGAAAACAAATTGATTGCTGCATCAAACGCTATAAATAATGAAATAAGACTTGGAGAAAAAGAAGGTGGCGGATATACAGTTGTATATAATGATATTATTTCTGAATTAAATACAGCAAAAAATAATTTGGTAGTAAATAAAGAACTATTGAAGAATAAAATAGATGAGGTAAAACAAATAAATACAAATGGTTATACTAAAACTACTGTAGATACATTAAATACTACTATAGAAAATGCAGAAGATAAATATAATTCTGCTGACATTACAGTAGATGATATAAAAACTTGGATTAAAAATTTAGATGATGCTGCTAAAGCTTTAAAAGTGGATAAATCTGAACTTGAATTATTAATAGATTTAGTAAAAACATCATTAAATAAAAATATAAAGTATATTGATCCTACAAGTTTAAATAAGATGAGAGTAATACTTTCTAAATCAGATGTTGTAGTTAATGATCCAGATGCTACTGTAGCAGATGTAAATAATTCTATAACTGAAATTCAAGATGAAATTAATAAATTAAAATTTAATAGAGAATTAATTACTATCCTTATTAATAAAGCAAACGGAATAGATTTTGATAAATATACTGAAGAAAGTGTAAATGTACTTAAGGAAAAAATAGCAAAAGCTGAAGAATTACTTAAACAAGATAAAATTACAATTGAAGAATTTGATACTGTTGAAAAAGAGGTAAATGATGCTATTAATGGATTAGTTGAAAAGACTAATATACCAGCTACTAATGAATTTGTTAATAGAAATCCTAGTACAGGTACATATATTGTAATAGTTATTATAGTAATAGTTATAGCTTTAATTGTTTTAATTGTTACAGCACTATATAATAAAAATAATAAAAAAGATAAAAAATAATAAAATAAATAAAAGTAGTTATTGTGATTTTTTACAATAGCTACTTTTTTCTATTTATAAATTTAAATATTTTATTAAAGTTTTGCATAAAAAAACAAGTAGTTAATATATTTGTAGTAAAGAAAAAACTTTGGAGGTATAAAATGAAAGATTTGAGATTATATAAAGACATAGCAACTAGGACTAATGGAGATATATACATAGGAGTGGTAGGGCCGGTAAGAACAGGAAAGTCTACATTTATTAAAAATTTTATGGAAAAGTTCGTTGTACCTAATATTAAAGATGAAAACAGACAAGAAAGAGCAATTGATGAACTTCCACAAAGTGCAGCAGGTAGAACTATAATGACTACTGAGCCTAAATTTATTCCTAATGAGTCTGTAGAAATTTTACTTGATAATAATGTAAAGATGAAAACAAGATTGGTAGATTGTGTTGGGTACTTAGTAGACTCTGCTGTTGGTCATATGGAAGATGGAAATCCAAGAATGGTTAAAACACCTTGGTCAGAAGAAGAAATGCCATTTATAAAAGCTGCAGAAATAGGAACTGAAAAAGTAATAAAAGATCATTCAACAATAGGTCTCGTTGTAACTACAGATGGTAGTATTACAGATATTCCAAGAGAGGATTATATAGAAGCTGAAAACAGGGTTATAAGTGAATTAAAAGAAATTAATAAGCCTTTTGTAGTATTATTAAATTCTACGCATCCAGAGGATGAAAGTACAAAAAGATTAGCAGATGAATTAAGTACAAAACATGATGTTCCGGTTATTCCTATGGATATAGCTAATATGGATAATAGAGATGTTTCTCTTACTTTTGAAAGAGTATTAGATGAATTTCCAGTTACAGAAATAGGTTTTAGACTTCCAGCTTGGTTTAGCATATTAGATTTAGATAACTGGTTAAAGCAAGATGTAATTAACATAGTTAAAAATAGTTTCACTGACAGTTATTCGTTAAGAGAAGTAAAAGAACTTATAAAAAGAATTGATGATGAAAGTGATATTTTTGAGAGAATATATATAGATGATGCAAGAATGGAAGATGGAACAATAAAAATACGTATGGATATAAATTCTAATATGTTCTATAGAATATTAAGTGAGATATCTAATTTAGAAATAACATCAGATGGAGATATTTTTAAACTTCTAAAAGAATTTTCTAGATGTAAAAATGAGTATGATAAGATTGCGATGGCCTTAGAAGAAGTAAAAATAAAGGGATACGGGATTATTACACCAGAAATGGATGATTTAAAATTAGAAGAACCTGAAATAGTAAAGCAAGGAAATAAGTATGGCGTTAAACTTAAAGCTTCAGCTCCATCAATTCATATGATTAGGGCAGATATAGAAACAGAAGTTTCACCAATTGTTGGTAGTGAAAAACAATCTGAGGATTTGGTTAAATACTTGCTTAGTGAATTTGAAACAGATCCTAAAAAGATCTGGCAATCAAATATATTTGGAAAATCATTACATGAGCTTGTAAATGAGGGACTACATAATAAACTTTATCGTATGCCTGATGAGGCTCAAATGAAATTACAAGAAACTTTACAAAGAATAATTAATGAAGGTAGTGGAGGACTTATTTGTATAATATTATAGAGTAATGTATAATATAAAATATAGTGTGAATTTTACTAAAAAAATATTTTAGTTTATAAAAAATATATTAATATGATAAAGAAGGAGTATAAGCCTCCTTCTTATTTTTGGTATTTATTTAAAAAGTATTCCAAAAATATTATTTCCTGTTAAAGCCCAAAATATCAATAATAATAATAGTATTATTATTATAAAAATTGCTAATTTAAGAATTAATTGTTTTAAGTCGTATAAAATTGAATAAAAATAGTTTTGGGAAGTATTTGATTGAAGATTACTTTTGTGTTCATTTTTCTCGTTTTGTTTATAATATGTGTTAGGACTCGGTTTATATGGTTCTGATTCATTTCCTAAAAATTCATTAATTATATTGTTTTTTGAAATAATTACATTTTTTAAATATTCATTTTCTGATTTTAAAGATGAAATAATAGATTCATACTTAATATATTTATCTTTTTCTTCATTTTCGTTATTTTTTAATTCTAAATCGTAGTTTTGTCTTTTTTCTTTATTTGATAATATATCATAAGCTTCAGTTATTTTTTTAGTTTTTTCTTCTGCTTTTTTCTTTTCTTCCCCTTGAAAAAGATCAGGATGGTTTTGTTTTACTTTTATTTTATATACTTTTTTTATAATATCTTCTGAAGCTTTAGGATTTACTTCTAATATTTCATAATAATTTTTCATAAGTTTACCTCTTCTAATTAAATTTTATATCATATACTTTTAAAAGTCAATAATTATTATATATAAAACATTATATACTAAATTTAAAGCAAAAATATTGTCAAGAAAACAGAAATACTGTCAAAATGTAGCAAAACTATTGACAATGTAAACATAAAGTGATATTATAATACAACACAAAAATAAAATCTAAATTAATTAAGGAGGATAACTATGTATAAAAAGACTAGTTTATGCCAAAGGAAAAAATCTAAAGATATGTCTTTACCTAAAAGAATTATTAAGGTAAATGATGCTGAAGTAAAAAAAATAATGGGAAATCATTATTCGGCATATATTTCTAGCAGAAATGATATTTATAAGGCGATTGATTGAAATTTTTAAAAAGATGAGATTATAATTTAATTTCATCTTTTTATTTTTATTAGGTTTTAAGGATGAGGTAGTTTATTAAATTTTTTATTTAACAAAAGTAGAATAAAAGTTAATGCAAATTATATAGATTACATAGAAATGTAATATAAATTTTTGTACATTTAATATTGTTGAAAAATAGTAAATAATGTAATATAATAACGTTAGATTTTATGTGTGGAAAGGAATGTGATATTATGGCTACAAAATATATTTTTGTAACAGGTGGTGTTGTATCAGGACTTGGAAAAGGTATAACAGCTGCATCAATAGGAAGACTTTTAAAATCAAGAGGAATTAGTGTAACTATTCAAAAATTGGATCCATATTTAAATGTTGATCCTGGCACTATGAACCCTTGTCAGCATGGTGAGGTGTTTGTAACTGATGATGGTCTTGAATGCGATCTTGATTTGGGGCATTATGAAAGATTTATTGATGAAAATTTAAATAGATATAGCAATATTACTACTGGAAAAATTTATATGCAAGTTTTAAATAAAGAAAGAAAAGGAGAATATCTTGGAAAAACAATTCAAGTAATTCCTCACATAACAAATGAAATTAAAGAAACCATATATAAAGCTGGTGAAATATCAGGTGCAGAAGTGGTTATAACAGAAATAGGAGGAACAGTTGGTGATATAGAGTCACAACCATTTTTAGAAACCATAAGGCAAGTAAGAGCAGAAAAAGGGTTTGACAATGTTATGTTTGTACATGTAACTTTAATTCCGTATTTGCCAAAATCTGAAGAATTAAAAACAAAACCTACACAACATAGTTGCAGAGAACTTATGAGTATTGGAATAGTACCAGATATGATTGTAGCTAGAACTAGTTTTTCTCTAACTGATGAGTTAAAAGAAAAAATATCACTTTTCTGTAACATTAGTCCAAAAAATGTTATTGAAAATTTAGATGCAGATTCAATATATGATGTTCCTTTAATGTTTGAAGAACAGGATGTTGCCAAAAATATAATGAATAGATTTAAGTTAAAAGAAACAAAAAATGATTTAATGGAGTGGCATAAACTATGTAAAAAAGATGATAGTATAACAAATAATGTGGAAATTGCCATAGTAGGTAAATATGTTTCGCTTAAGGATGCGTATATATCTATTTATGAAGCTTTACATCATAGTGAAAAAATAAATAACGTTAACGTAAAAATACGTTGGATTGATTCTGAAAGACTTGAAAAAGAAAAAGCAAGTGAGGTATTAAAGGGAATAAATGGAATGATTGTACCAGGAGGTTTTGGAAATAGAGGTATAGAAGGAATGATAAAAGCTCTTAAATATACTAGAGAAAATAATATACCTACACTTGGAATTTGTCTTGGTATGCAACTTATGGTTGTAGAATTTATGAGAAATGTAGTTGGACTTAAAGATGCAAATAGCTTAGAGTTTAGTACTACTACTAAAAATCCAGTTATAAATATAATGGACGATCAAGTAAATATAGAAAATAAAGGTGGAACAATGAGACTTGGTAAATATCCATGTACTTTGGATGCTAATACTAAAGCTTTTGAAGCATATAAAGATAGTTTAATATATGAAAGACATAGACATAGATTTGAATTTAACAATGATTATAGAGAAATGGCTGTAAAAAATGGTTTGAGTATTGTGGGCACTTCACCTGATAATAAATTGGTTGAAATGGTTGAAGTAAGTAATAATTTATGGACAGTGGGAGCTCAATTTCATCCAGAACTTAAATCTAGACCAAATAGACCACATCCTCTATTTAGAGATTTAGTAAAATATGCAAAAATACAAAAAGGAATAGAATAAGTATAGAAAGTTATAATAATAGAAATATAGCAATAATGAGAAAGTAAATATATTATTTTCTCATTATTTTTTATTTACATATTCAATTTAAAATGATATAATATCATAAAGTTTATTGGAGTTGATTAAATTTGTTTAATATATTTACAAAGGAAGGTTTTATCTCATTTTTATATATTCTTCCGGTACTTTTATTTTGTCTTGCTATACATGAATTTTCACATGCATATACTGCGTATAAACTAGGGGATAGATCTCAAAAAGCTATGGGAAGGCTCACTTTAAATCCTTTTTCACATATCGATATTTCAGGGTTTATTTGTATAGCTTTGTTTGGTTTTGGTTGGGGAAAACCAGTAATGATTGATGATAGAAATTTTAAAAATAAAGCGGCAGGAAATGCGCTGACTGCATTTGCAGGTCCATTTTCAAATTTTTTAATGGCAATAATTTTTACAGTAATATTAAAAATATTAATTATTACTGGAGTAATACATACTGCAGCAAATTCTGCTGTTGGAGCTATAATTTTAAATATGTTAGTTCTTGCTATACAATTTAATGTGGTGTTTGCAATATTTAATTTAATACCAATTCCTCCTTTTGACGGCTCAAGAATATTATATTTTTTCTTGCCATCAAAAGGTAGAGAAATAATGTATAAAATTGAGCAATA
Organism: uncultured Clostridium sp.; assembly: GCA_964617175.1. Lineage (GTDB taxonomy): Bacteria > Bacillota > Clostridia > TANB77 > CAG-465 > CAG-465. Next base: position 3,985 of record CAZTVT010000006.1, on the reverse strand, counting down.
TGCTTTTATAATTGTACTTGTTATACTTGTTACAGGCATTGGCTCAAAAATAGTAAGTCCTATAATAAATTTTATACTACTACTTCTTACTAAATTTATACTGTTATAAAAAGGAGAATATAAATGATTTGTTTAAGTATAGAGAGCAGTTGTGATGAAACAGCAGTGGCTATAATAAAAGATAAAAGAGAGGTTCTTGCCAATATAGTGTCTACTCAAATAGATATACATAAAAAATATGGTGGGGTAGTTCCAGAAATAGCATCTCGTGAGCATATTTCAAATATTCCATATGTAATTGATGAAGCTTTAAGTACAGCTAATATTACATTTAAGGATATAGATTATATTGGAGTTACTTATGGTCCTGGTCTTGTTGGTGCTTTACTTGTAGGTGTTGCATATGCAAAAGCTTTAGCATATAGTCTTAATATTCCAATTGTACCTACAAATCATATGCATGGACACATAGCGGCAAATTATATTTCACATCCTGATTTAAAACCACCTTTTTTATCTTTGGTAGTATCGGGAGGTCATACTAATTTGGTGTATGTAGAGGATTATACTAAATTTAATATGATAGCAAAAACTCGCGATGATGCCGTGGGTGAAGCTTTTGATAAAGTTGCAAGAGTGTTAGGTCTTCCTTATCCAGGAGGTCCAGAAGTATCAAAACTAGCCAAAAGTGGAAAAAATACATATAAACTTCCAAAAACTAAATTTGATAATTATGATTTTAGTTTTAGTGGCATCAAAACAGCTGTAATTAATTTAGCACATAAAGAAGGAGAAAATTTAATAAAAGCAGATCTAGCTTGTTCATTTGAAACTACAGTATGTGAAGAATTAGTTGATACTACAATGAATGTTATGAAAGATATGAATTTAAAAGAAGTTGTACTGGCTGGTGGAGTTTCAGCAAATAGCTATTTAAGAGAGCTTTTAATAAAAAGATCTAAAGAAAATGATTTTAAAGTATATATGCCAGAACTTAAATATTGTACAGATAATGCAGCTATGGTAGGAGTTGCAGCCAGCTATAATTACGAAGCAGGTAAGTATTTTAATATAAAAGATAAAATGGATTTAAACGCAATAGCAAATTTAAAAATTGATATGTAATATAAAAATAGGGGTGAAAATTATGTCACTTGTTTACTCAAAAAGCTTTTTAACGCCTGATAAATATAAAGAATTAATAGAAATGTATAATAATATACTTCATACAGAAAAACAAATTATTTATTTTTTAAATTGCAAAGAAAATTTTAAATTTATGAAAACTAAGATGTATTGTGAACTTTGTATAAATGGAAGCAAAATTGTAAAAATAGATACAAAATATACTGATAATATGTCATATATTTTAGATTCATTAGGATATGTTCCAAATCTAAAGTATTATAGAACTAGAAGTAGAGCTAAATTAGAGTATGGAATAGAGTTATATTTGGATTATATAGTAGGCTATGGATATATAATAGAAGTAGTTAAAGACGTTCAAGATGAAAGTAAAATAGATCTTACTAGAATTGAACTTGGAAATTTTTTAGAGAGTTTAGATATAGATGTTATGAATAAAAAAGAACTTGATAAAAGAAGGGAAGAGTATATTTTAAATTGGAATATGCTAACAAGAAATGTTGATGAACAGAATTTTTTAAAGTAGAGGTGAGAAAGTTTGGCTATATATGGAATATCTGATTTACATTTATCTTTTGGTACTAATAAACCAATGGAGATATTTGGAAATAAATGGAAAAATTATGAGGATAAGATAAAAGAAAACTGGAACAATACTGCAAATGATAATGATATAATATTAATCCCAGGTGATATTTCATGGGCAATGACTTTTAAAGAAGCTATAAAAGATTTTGAATATATAAATAATATGAAAGGAAAAAAGATATTTCTTAAAGGAAATCATGATTATTATTTTTCTACAAAAACTAAAGTAAATGAATTTCTAAAAAATAACAAATTTGATACTATTAAAGTGTTATTTAATGATGCTATTGATACAGATGAATATATCATTTGTGGTACCAGAGGATGGGGCAAAACAGAAAATAAGGATAAAGAATTAGATAAAAAAATAATGGCAAGAGAAGAAGGTAGATTAAAAATTTCTTTAGATAAAGGAATGAAAATAAAAAAAGAATATTTAAACAAAGGGATAGATAAAGATGTTCTTGTAGCTATGCATTTTCCGCCTTTTGCTGGTAATTTTAAAAATATACTTGAAGAATATGGTGTTAAGAAATGTATATATGGACATTTACATGGATTTGCACATACAATGGTAAAAGAGGGTTTAATTAATAATATTGAGTATGTGATGGTTGGATGTGATTATACTGGATTTAAATTAGTAAAATTATAATAAAACTATTGCAAAAAATTATAAATAATGTTACAATATTTATTGTAACTTATATATAGGGGTGTAGTTCATCGGTAGAATAAGAGTCTCCAAAACTCCAGAGGAGGGTTCGACTCCTTCCACCCCTGCCAAATAGAAAAGCTTGGTATAAATTGTGCCAAGTTTTTTTCTTATTTTTTTTAGAGGTGATTTTTTTTGGAGAAATTATATAATAAATTAGTTCGTGATAATATACCAGAAATAATAAAAAAAGATAATAGAAAGCCAATATATCGTGAATTAAGTAGCGATGAATATTGGGAGTATTTATTGGAAAAAGATAAAGAAGAATTACTGGAAGTACGTGATGCAAGTACTAAGGAGGAAATAAAGATGGAACTTGCTGATAAATTAGAGATAATTAGAGCTATGGCTAAATTTCATGGTTATACATTAAACGATATAATTGAAGAGGCTGATAAAAAAAGAAGTAAAAATGGTGCTTTTGACAATAGAATATTTCTTGAAAAAGTAATTATAAAGTAAAAAATAATAAGTGAAAAAATAACTTGCTTTTATAGCAAGCTATTTTTTATATAGGTTATTTTTTATATGGAAGTGTCTAATATAACTTTTTCATTTTTAAATGAAGTAGGAAAGAATTAAATCGTTTGAGTGTTGGCAAGTTATAACAGTACAATGGCCGTACAAAAATTTCATCTTAAAGTAAGGTTATTCATAATTCTTTTATAGGGCTAGAGCAACTTCCATATGTTTAGCGTATGATTTTGATTATATAAATAATTCCATTACTCCTATTAAAATTAATATAAAAGAAGATATTAATTCTGAATATTTTTTTACTAGTTTGTTATTTATTCTTTTTCCTAGCTTATTTCCTATGTATAAGAAAATTGTACCAAAAACAAAAGTACAAATTGTTGTACAGATTATATTTACTCCAGTAATGCTTGCGGCAATTCCTGCAGCTATATTATTTAAAGAGAGAGTTATTATGATTAGTAGTAATTCTTTTATACTTATATCATTATTCATCAATATATTTTTTTCATTTTCATTTAATCTATCATTTTTTTCTTTTATAAATATATTTTTAGCAATAGGATATATACCTAAAAAAAATAATAAAATAGAACCTAGTATGTTTGCAATTTTTATATCAAAGAATTTAGATATATTTTGTCCAATTAACATTGATAAAAAAGTAACTATAGAAGTTATTATGCATATTAATATGTTTTTTAAAATTGATATATGTGTTTTTTTTACACCATATGATAACCCTATTGGTATATTATCAATATTAGCAGAAATGCTAAAAAGTGCGCCTGATATTAATTCAAACAAATATTATCCTCCTTTCATTTAAATATAACTCCTTATAATATATTTAATGAAAGGAAAAAGCACTTTGATACAAGTTTATATTATACTAAAATAATTTATATGAACTATAATCTCCGTTTATAATATAATATAGTACAATAAAAAATAATCCTTTGCAAAATCTGAAAAAAGATTCTTTTAATTCATCTGTAATATCTATGTCATTAGTAAAAACAATTAGAGAACCTTTAAAAAAATCAGTATAAATAG
>CAZTVT010000005.1:0-32887 GCA_964617175.1 uncultured Clostridium sp. | reverse complement strand
ATAATAATTAATATTGATAAATATATTATTTTTACACAAAATATGCTAAAATCTAAAAATCTATATTTTGCTTTTTTTATAAACATAAAATCTCCTTAATAAATATTTTTATACTATTATATTGTACTATCTTTAGGCTAAAAAGTCAAGAAATATACACTTTTAAGTAAACGAAAAAAAGACACTATAGAAATGGAAATCCTATTCCACCTATGGTGCTTTAATTTGAGAAATTTATATTTTTTAAATTAATACTAATAATTTTATAAATTTTACACATTATATAAATATATAATTTAAAACCTATGAAAATAACATATGATATAAATAAGGCTTATTTTTTTAATATATTAATTATCTTATTTTCGTTGTAAAATGTATAGTACAAGGAGGTATTAAAATGAGTATAGAAATTGACTTCAAAAAAAGTAAAGTAAGTGCAAGCTATAAAACAATATATTTAAAAAATGATACCATTGACAAAATAAATGAAATTGCCAATAAAAATGATACATCTTTTAATAATATTGTGGTTAATATGATTGAATATTGCTTAAAAGAAGGCCTTACTTCTTAAGAGTATTCTATAATTAAGTAACTCTATTTTTAATAGCATCTGATATGGGGTGATATTCACCTCATATATTTATTGCTGATTTGTCCTCCATTCTTAATTTATCAGCTATCATTGCTATAAATTCTGAATTTGTAGGTTTACCTTTATTTGAGTTTACAGTATAACCAAATATTTTATCATGTATTTCAATTTGTCCTCTATTCCATGCAACTTCTATTGCGTGTCTGATTGCTCTTTCCACTCTTGATGGAGTAGTCTTAAATTTTGTTGCAAGAGTGGGATACAATGTTTTTGTTATAGAATTTATTATGTCTTGATTTTCTACTGCAAGTAATATTGCTTCTCTTATATATTGATATCCCTTTATATGTGCTGGCACACCCACATCATGTATTACATTAGTTACTCTTACTTCCATAGGAGTATTTGTCGAATTATTCTTATTTATTGTTGTATTACTATAATATAATGGAGCTGATATCGTACCCATCTGTTGTTCTTCAACTAAATCTCTTAATCTTTCTGTTAATGTTGCCATATCAAAAGGTTTTACAACATAATAAGTCGCACCTAAAGAAATAGCTTTTTGTGTTACTTTTTCTTGACCTATAGCTGACATAACTATAGTTGTTGGTCTTTCATTATCTTTTTCTTTTACCATATCTTCTAAAACAGATAATCCGTCTTTTTCAGGCATTATAACATCAAGTAATAAAATATCTGGCTTAGAAGTGTTGATAATGTTTACTGCATTTTTTCCATCATATGCAGTTGCAACAACCTCCATATCTGTTTGAGAATTTATAAACATACTTAATAATTTTACAAATTCCTTATTATCATCTACAATCATAACCTTGGTTTTATTATTCATCTAACTCCTCCTAACGTTTAACTAATAGTGCAAGACCAATTATATATAATTTTTCTTAAAAAATCAAGGATTTTTAGCGGTTTTTACCATCGACTTTTGTCGAAATAAATACAATTATAAACTTATTAATTGATTTTTTTATTTTCATAAATTTTCCAGTATTTTTTTATAGAATAAACACAAATTAATAACAGTAAAACAAATTTTTTATCATATATTGTTTTACTTTATAAGTTATTGGAGGTGAATTATAATGGCAAAAAGTAATCCACAAGCTAGAGCTGCTTTAGATAAATTTAAATATGAAGTGGCAAACGAAATAGGTGTTAATTTAAAACAAGGTTATAATGGTGATTTAACTTCTAAACAAGCTGGTCAAATCGGTGGTGAAATGGTTAAAAAACTTGTAGCTAAAGCTGCTAACCAAATGCAACAAGGAGAGTAATAATTAATTTATATGCTAAAAAGCAGGAATATTTTTCTTTCCTGCTTTTTTCATATTAAACTTTTTCTACATTAAAATAATCAAAAAATTCAGAATAATCATTAAATGTAAAAGAAAAAAGTTCAATATCTCCTTTCATGCCTTTAATTAATATACTATCACCAATTTTTTGAGCAAAAAATGTTAAATTATTTTCTTCAATTAGACCATAATTTCTTTTATCCATTAGCCTATCATTTCTTCTTAAAAAAACTTCTATATATTCATTATCTTTTAGATAGTACCTTACTTTTTCTTCTATAAGAGTTACTTCAGCAATTTGTAACTTTATTATAAGAAAAACAATAGCTATCAGAAAGATAATTACAAAAATAATTGGAACAATAGGAGTTGATGCAAATAGCACACCTGGTACTGCTACACATAAACCTATACCTGGTATCCAAAGCATTCTTTCTAATATTTTCACTTTTTTCTCACAAGATTTTAAATTCATAAAAAACCAACTTTCTTTATTAAAATTATATTTACTTATTTAATTATAATAAGTATATATTAAAAATTTATCTATATTATATCACGCACTCAAAATCATGTCAAATAATGCTTTCTTGTAATTTTGTAATATTTTTTTATTTATTTTAAAATTTAACGTATTATTTTAAAAAATATGCAAATATTAAGAATATAAAAGAAAATTGGAGGTGAATATACATGGCAAACTCATCTAGTCAAATGAGCAACAAACAAGCTAAGGCTGCTTTAGATAAATTAAAAACAGAAGTAGCTAGCGAAATAGGTGTAAACCTAAAACAAGGTTACAATGGTGATTTAACTTCTAAACAAGCTGGTCAAATCGGTGGTGAAATGGTTAAAAAACTTGTAGCTAAAGCTGCTAACGATATGCAAAACGGAATGAACTAATTTTGATTGTATATTTATTTAATAGAGTTAAATTTATTTTAACTCTATTTTTGTTGCAAAAAAAATATATTTAGTATATAATCATTTGTAAGGAGGGAGATTTATGGATAATTCTAATATTCCAAGTCAGTATAAACCAATATCTGCATGGGGATACTTTGGATATAACATACTATTTTCAATACCTATTGTGGGATTTATTTTTCTGATTATATTTTCTTTTGATTCTTCTAATATAAATAGAAGAAGTTACGCTAGATCATTTTTTATAATATACCTACTTATTGCAATAGTATTTTTAATTTCAATTTTATTTTTTGGCGGAATTGGAATTTTTTCTACAATTTTTTAACTCTATATAACTTTTAAAGTGCATAGAATAACCATTCCATGCACTTTTTAATAATAAATTTAATCTTCTAACATAGAAGAAGTTTTTAGTTTAGCTACTAACTCTCTTTGTTTAAAGAATTCTTTAAGCTTAAGAATACAAATTGCAGCATTATTATAATTAACAATAGAAGTTAATTCGTAGTTGTCGTTATTGCAATCTATTCTTTATGTCTTACTTTTATCTCTTGAAAGTTCTTCAATAGATATATATAAACTTAAGAATCTATTGTTTCTATTAGAATACTTAGTTTTTATTCACACACTCTCTTCATAACAGAAATACAAAGAATCACTTATACAATTTACCAACACAAGATCTTCGCTTATATCTATAGTTCTTTATCTAGTGGACAATTTCAAAATTATATCATACAAAATATTATAGAAATCGTTATTATTTTTTTCTAAGACTTTTTTATGCGATTGACATACATTTATTTTACAAAATGATTTTCAATGTATAGTTTACTACAATTATTGTAATTTAGTGTAAAATATGATAATATATAAATATAATTATAATTTTTAATATTAGAGCAATTGCACTAATGAAATATTTATTTAATTATTAGGAGGATTTTTTATGAATGTAAATGCTAATGATGAGAAAACAATAAAAATAATATTGTCTACAGGAGAAATAGTAGAAGCAAAAGAAATTGTACAAGGAGAAATTTACCAACAGATTACACCAAAAAATAAATATCCTTGTATGCTAACTTCGACTGAGTTAAAAGAATTATTTGATAAAGTTTTTTCTTAAAAAAGGGTTTGATTTTATAATACCACTTATATATAATAGGATATAATTTGTATAATACGTATATAATTAAAATATAAAGAAGTGATATTGATATTAAAAAAAAAGCATTTATATTAATTATAGTAATATATAAAACAATTTTTTATTAGCAAGTGGTTAAAAAACTACTTGCTATATTTTTTTTAAGAAAATTTTCACAATAAATAATATAAAAAAAGATAAAGAAGTAATATCAAATATTATAAAAAATTACTTATTTTAAACCTATAAATTACAAAATGATTTTTCCATATAATTTAAGATAAATAAATATTGCATTAGCTTTATCCTATTCACTTTTAATAAATCTTGTATATTATTTATAGCATTAATTTAAAATATTTGCAAAAAAATAACACCCTTACGGATGCTATTTACTTTATTATTTATGTATTTAAAAATCCTGTGTAATGTCTACTTACCATTTGTGTTTCAACATTCTTTAGTACTTCAAGTGCAACACTTACTATGATTAACACTGATGTACCACCAAAAGTGATAGAAAATGGCATTACACCTTGTAATAGTATTGGAAGTATAGCAATTGCTGCCAAGAATACTGCTCCAAAACTAGTTATATATTTTAACACTTTTGAAATATATTCAGATGTATTTTTTCCTGCTCTAATACCAGGTACAAATCCACCATTTTTCTTTAATTGATTTGATATTTCAACTGGATTTACTATAAACATTGTATACACAAAAGTAAAGGCAATAATAAGTACTAAATATATTACAGAATATGCTAGTAAATAATACCATGCACTTCCTTGTGATACAGAAAATATATTATTTACAACAGCCCAAAATCCAGATGGACTTCCATGTGTACAAAGACTAATTATTGTACTTGGGAACATCATAAATGACATTGCAAATATTATTGGCATTACGCCAGCCATTGCAACTTTAATTGGAATATGAGTGTTTTGACCACCATACATTTTTCTTCCAACAACACGTTTAGCATAGTTTACTGGTATTCTACGTTCTGCTTGTTGTACGTATATAACTCCAGCTATAATTATTACCATAGCTAAAATTAATGCTACAACTATTAATACATTTGTTATTCCACCTTTTGCAAAGTTAAGTAATGTAACAGCTCCTGATGGAATACGAGAAATAATACCTACAAAAACTATCATTGATATACCATTTCCCACTCCATACTCAGTTATTTTATCACCAAGCCATGTAAGTAACGCAGTTCCAGCAACTAAAGATGATATAAACAATATACATCCCATTACTGCTCCAGCACCGCTTTGTAGTGGAGTAAGTAAATAACTTTTATATGTTATATATAATCCTAGTCCTTCTACTAAAGCAAATACAATAGTCAAATATTTAGTATATTTAGAAAGTCTTTTCTTTCCTTCTTCACCTTCTCTTGCAAGCTTTTCCAAACTTGGAATTACAACTTGTAATAGATTTAATACTATTGATGCAGTAATGTAAGGCCCTATTGTCATTGCAAAGATAGAAAATCTACCAAATGCACCTCCAGATATCAAGTTTATTGTCGCAGCAAGGCCGCCTGCAGCCCCTGCTTGTTCGTTGAATGCTAATTTATCAAATCCTGGTACAGATATAAATGTACCAAATCTATATAGTAATATTATAAATACAGTAAATAATAATTTTTTTCTAATATCTTTTACAGAAAATATATTCTTCAAGGTTTGTAGCATAATCTACTTCACCTCTATCTTTCCACCTACAGCTTGTATTTTTTCTTGTGCTGATTTTGAAAATTTAGTGGCTACAACTGTTAGTTTTTTAGTTAACTCACCATTTCCAAGAACTTTTATTCCATCTAGTTCTTTTTTAATTAATCCTTTTTCGATTAATGCTTTAGAATCTACAACTGCATCATTATCAAAAGTTTCTAAATCTGCTACATTAACAATAGCATATTCTTTTGCAAAATAGTTGTTAAATCCTCTTTTTGGAATTCTTCTATATAATGGTGTTTGTCCACCTTCAAATCCTCTTCTAATTTTTCCACCAGTTCTAGCTTTTTGTCCTTTATGTCCTTTACCAGCAGTTTTACCAGTTCCACTTCCAATTCCTCTACCAACTATTTTTCTTTTAGTTGTTGCTCCATATGCAGGACCTAATTCATGCATTTTCATGGTTAAGTATCCTCCTCTCTTTTAATTATACATTATTATTTTAAAATTTCAGTTACTGTCTTGTCTCTAAGAGTAGCTATTTCTTCAGGTGTTCTCATTGCTTTTAAAGCTTTTATTGTAGCATAAACAATATTTCTACTATTACGAGATCCTAGTGTTTTTGCAGTTACATTTTTAACACCTGCAAGTTCTAAAACTGGTCTTACAGCTCCACCGGCAATAACACCAGTACCTTCTACAGCTGGTTTTAAAATTACCTTTGATGAACCAAAATTTGTTGTATATTCATGAGGTAATGTACCGTTTACTAGAGATATTTTTACTAAATTCTTCTTAGCTTCATCAGTAGCTTTCTTTATAGCTTCTGGAACTTCAGCTGATTTTCCGTTTCCAACACCAATACGGCCTTTTCCGTCTCCAACAACTACAAGAGCACTAAATCTAAAAGTTCTACCACCTTTAACAACTTTAGCTACTCTGCTGACATTAACAACTTTTTCTTTTAATTCTTGTTCTTGTTTACGTTCAGTTCTAGCCTCAGTTTTTTTAACTGGTTTTCTCTCTTTTTTTGTTTCAGCCATTTTTTTTTCTCCTCTCTTAATTAAAATTCTAATCCTGCTTCTCTAGCTGCTTCTGCTAGTGCTTTAACTTTTCCATGATATAAATAACCATTTCTATCAAACACTACAGTTTTTATTTTTTTATCAGCAGCTCTTTTTGCAATAAGTGCTCCTACTTCTTTAGCAGCTTCTACATTTGATGCTTTTGTTTTTACTTCTTTATCAAGTGTAGATGCAGATAAAATAGTAGTCGCTGTTTCGTCATTAATTAAATTTGCATAAATATTGTTTAAGCTTCTATATACGCAAAGTCTAGGTTTTGCTTCTGTACCTCTAACTTTAGCTCTTACTCTTTTTTGTCTTATTTTTCTAGTTTCAGCTCTACTAACTTTTTTTATCATTTTAAAATTTCCCTCCTTTTTTTAGTTTCAGGAATATTATTTTTTACCGCCTGCTTTTCCTTCTTTTCTTCTTATTCTTTCATCAGCATATTTTATACCTTTACCTTTATATGGTTCTGGTAATTTCTTTTCTCTAATATTAGCAGCTATTTGACCAACTAATTGTTTGTCACAGCCTTTAACTATAATTTGGTTTTGTGCTGGTACATCTATAGTTATTCCTTCCACTTCTTCAATTTCTACAGGATGTGAATAACCTAGAGTAAGCACTAATTTCTTACCTTGTTTTTGTGCTCTATATCCAACACCATTTATTTCTAATGCTTTTTCAAATCCAGTACTTACACCTGTAATCATATTTTGAATTAGAGTTCTAGTTAATCCATGAATATTAGATTTTGAACTATCTACTAGCGTAACTACTATGTTATTTTCTTCCTTAGCTATACTAACACAGTCTAAAAATTCTTGTGTTAAAGTTCCTTTTGATCCTTTTACTGTAACTTTATTTCCGTCAATATTTACTTCAACACCTTGTGGTATAGCAATAGGTTTTTTACCTATTCTTGACATTTGGATATTCCCTCCTTTTTACATTATATTTATATTTATGTTTTATTACCATACGTATGCTAAAACTTCTCCTGCTACGTTTTGTTTTCTTGCTTCTTTATCTGTCATAATACCTTTTGAAGTAGAAATTATAGCAATTCCTAGTCCATTAAGTACTCTTGGTAACTCTTCAACATTTGCATATATTCTAAGACCTGGTTTACTAATTCTTTTTAAACCTTGTAACACTCTAGTCTTATTTTTATATTTAAGTGTAAGTCTTATTGTTTTATGAAATCCTTCTTCTATTATATCTTGGGCTTCCACAAAACCTTCACTTACCAATATATCAGCTATTGCTTTCTTTTCTTTAGAATAAGGAATATCTACAGTTTGATGTCTCTCTCTGTTTGCATTTCTTATTCTTGTTAACATATCTGCAATTGGATCAGTTGTGTTCATTACTTTTACCTCCTTTTTACCAGCTTGCTTTTTTAACTCCTGGTATTTCACCTTTATATGCTAAGTTTCTAAAACATATACGGCATATTCCATATTTTCTCATGTAAGCATGTGGTCTTCCACAAATTTTACATCTATTATAATATCTAGTGCTAAACTTTGGTTCTCTTTTTTGTTTAGCAATCATTGATTTTTTTGCCATGTTTTATCCTCCCTACTTTTGTTGGAATGGCATACCAAGCATTTCAAGTAATACTTTTGCTTCTTCGTCAGTTTTAGCTGTTGTCACAAAGCTAATATCCATTCCTCTTGCTTTATCTACTTTATCATATTCAATTTCTGGGAAAATTAATTGTTCTTTTATTCCCAAAGAATAATTTCCTCTTGAGTCAAAAGATTTTGTGCTAACACCTTTAAAATCTCTAACTCTAGGTAATGCTACATTAAATAATTTAGTAGCAAAATCGTACATTTTATCTCTTCTTAGAGTTACTTTACAACCAATATTCATACCTTCTCTTAATTTGAAAGCAGCTATTGATTTTCTAGCTTTAGTAATCATAGGTTTTTGTCCTGTAATTAATGTTAAATCAGACATTGCTACATCTAAAGCTTTAGAGTTTTCTTTTACATCAGATACTCCCATATTTATTACAATTTTATCTAGTTTAGGTACTTGCATTACTGATTTATAATTAAATTTTTTCATCATTGCAGGTACAACTTCTGATTTATATTTTTCTTTAAGGTTCATCTATTTTTCCCCTCCTTACTTTATTTCTTCACACTTTTTACAGAATCTAGTTTTTGTTCCATCTTCTGCAACTTTTATTCCAAGTCTTACACCCTTTTCACATTTATCACAGTAAAAACTTACTTTAGATATATTGATTGGGCATTCTCTTTTTATTATTCCTGATTCTTGACCTTGTTTTGTAGGTTTAACATGTTTTGTTCTAACATTTATTCCTTCAACTAATACTTTACCTGTCTTTCTATCAACGTCTATTATCTTACCTTTTTTACCTTTTTCGGAACCAGTGTTAACAATTACCATATCACCTTTTTTTAATTTCATTTTTGTAATCAATTTATTCACCCCCGTATATTAAAGAACTTCTGGAGCTAGAGAGACTATTTTCATATAGTCATTATCTCTTAGTTCTCTTGCAACAGGTCCAAAAATACGTGTTCCTTTTGGTGTTTTATCATCTTTTATTATAACTGCTGCATTTTCATCAAATCTTATATATGATCCATCTTCACGTCTTAGACCTCTTTTTGTTCTTACTATAACTGCTTTTACAACGTCACCTTTTTTTACAGCTCCGCCTGGTGCTGCTTTTTTAACAGAAGCTACTATAACATCCCCGATGTTACCCCATTTTCTATGATGTCCACCAAGAACTCTTATACACATAATCTCTTTTGCTCCTGTGTTATCTGCAACTTTTAACAATGATTGTTGTTGTATCATGGATTAGTCCTCCCTTCAAATTATATATAAACAACTAATTATTTAACTTTTTCCACAATTCTTACTAGTCTATATCTTTTATCTTTACTTAGTGGTCTAGTTTCCATTATTTCAACAATGTCGCCAATGCTACATTCGTTATTTTCATCATGAGCTTTTACTTTTAATGTTTTATTTACAATTTTTCCATAAAGTGGATCTTTCTCTCTATCGTCAATTCTTACAACAATTGTTTTATCCATTTTATTACTCTCTACTTTACCAATTTTTGTTTTTCTTAAATTTCTTTCCATAACTTACCTCCTTACCACTAAATATTTTTTTCTTTCTTTGTTATTACTGTATTTACTCTTGCAATATTTTTCTTAACAAGTTCCATTTTTTTAGGGTTATCAAGGCCATTTAAAGCATGTTGAAATCTTAATTTAAATAATTCGCTTTTTAATGCTTTTTCTTCTTTTCTTAAATCTTCTACGCTCATAGCTTCGTATTCTTTTATTTTACTAGATTTCATTTAGCACACTCCCCCTTCTTCTTGTTCTTTCTTACTTACTATTTTACATTTAATAGGAAGTTTTTGTATAGCTTTTCTTAAAGCTTCTCTACTTACTTCCTCAGTTAAACCTGTTATTTCAAACAATACTCTACCAGGTTTTACAACTGCAACAAAGTATTCTGGATTACCTTTACCAGAACCCATACGAGTTCCAGCTGGTTTTTTTGTTATAGGTTTATCAGGGAAAATATCTATATATACTTTTCCAACTTTTTTTGTATATCTAGATAATGTTACCCTTGTAGCCTCAATTTGATTTGCAGTAATCCAAGCTGGTTCTAAAGCAACAATACCAAATTCTCCTTTTGTTACTTTGTTTCCTCTTGATGCTTTACCTTTTATTCTTCCTTTTTGTACTTTTCTAAATTTTGTTCTTTTTGGTGACAACATTTTTAGTTACCTCCTTTTTCTTGTTTTTTAGCAGGTAGTACATCCCCTTTATATATCCAAACTTTAACACCGATAATTCCATATGTAGTCTTTGCTTCAGCAAAACCATAATCAATATCAGCTCTTAAAGTTTGAAGTGGAATTGTACCTTCACTATAATGTTCTGTTCTTGCAATTTCTGCTCCTCCTAAACGACCAGATACTGCAGTCTTAATTCCTAAAGCTCCTGCTTTCATAGTTTTTTGCATAGCTTGTTTCATAGCCTTTCTGAAAGATATTCTTCTTTCTAATTGATTAGCTATAGATTCAGCTACAAGAGTTGCAGCTAAATCAACATCTTTTACTTCTACAATATTTAATGATACATCTTTGCCTATCATTTTATTTAATTTTTTTCTTAATTCTTCGATAGCTGCTCCACCTTTACCAATTATCATTCCTGGTTTTGCAGTATACACATCAACTTTTACACTATTTGCTTTTCTTGAAATATCTAATTTATATATTCCTGAAGCTTTTAATGTTTCTTTTAAGTATGTACGTATTTTATAATCTTCAATTAAGTTGTTTGAAAAATCTTTTTTATTTGCATACCAAGTTGAAGACCAATCTTTTATAATTCCAACTCTAAGTCCGTGTGGACTAACTTTTTGCCCCATAATATTTACCTCCTTTTTCTTAAGCTTCTGTTAATACTACTTTTATATGGCTTGTTCTTTTTCTGATTCTATCTGCACTACCTTTTGCTCTAGGCAAAATTCTTTTCATTGTTGGTCCTTGGTTAGCATATATTTCAGAAATCACTAGTTTAGTTTCATCCATATGATGATTATTTACAGCATTTGCTATAGCTGACTTAACTAATTTTTCAACTATAGGTGCAGCTGCTTTATTTGTATATTTAAGTATTGCAATAGCTTCTTTTGCATTTTTTCCTCTAATTAAGTCTATAACAATTTTAACTTTTCTAGCACTTATTCTTGCATGACGAAGCTCTGCTACTGCTGTTCTTACATTTTCTTCCATTTTAAGGCTCCTCCTTTTTTAGATTTTTTATTTTATAGATGATTTTTTATCTCCTGAATGTCCTCTGAAAAGTCTTGTTGGAGCAAACTCTCCTAATTTATGTCCTACCATTTCTTCAGTAATATATACTGGCACATGTTTTCTTCCATCATGTACAGCAATTGTATGACCAATCATTTGAGGATATATAGTAGAAGCTCTTGACCAAGTCTTTAACGCTTCTTTTTTATTTTCTGCATTTAATTTTTCTACTCTTGCAAGTAATTTTTCATCACAGTAAGGTCCTTTTTTAAGCGATCTTGACATATTCTATCCCTCCATTATTTCTTATTTCTTCTTTTAACAATATATTTGTCTGTTGGATTTTTTGTTTTTCTTGTTTTATATCCAAGTGCTGGTTTACCCCAAGGAGTCATAGGTCCTGCGTGTCCTACTGGAGCTCTACCTTCACCACCACCATGAGGGTGATCACAAGGGTTCATAACAGATCCTCTAACTGTAGGTCTTATACCCATATTTCTTTTTCTACCAGCTTTACCTAAAGATACATTTTCATGATCTAAATTTCCAACTTGACCAATACATGCTTTACAATCAACTAGTATAAGTCTCATTTCTCCTGATGGCATTCTAACATGTGCATATTTATCTTCTTTTGCCATAAGTTGTGCTGACATACCTGCACTTCTTACAAGTTTTCCACCTTGGCCTTTATGTAATTCTATGTTATAAATCATTGTACCAACTGGTATTGATTTAATTGGCATACAGTTACCTGGCTTTATATCAGCTTTTTCTGATGATATAACCTTATCTCCATCTTTAAGCCCAACTGGAGCAATTATATATGCTCTTTCTTTATCTTCATATTCAATTAAAGCAATATTAGCTGTTCTATTTGGATCATACTCAATACCTATTACAGTAGCTTCCATATCTACTTTATTTCTTTTAAAATCAATTATTCTATATTTTCTTCTGCTTCCACCACCTTGATGTCTTACAGTTATTTTACCTTGAGCATTTCTACCTGCATTTTTCTTTAAAGGTGCAAGTAGTTTTTTCTCTGGTGATTTTTTTGTAATTTCATCGCTTGCTAGTAATTTTGTGTTTCTAAGTGATGGAGTAACAGGTTTAAATGATTTTATTCCCATTTTAATTTCCTCCTAATTTTTTTAAACAAATTTATTTTCCTGGTTTGTTTCCAGATAATTTTATAATGGTTGTATATAAGTAATAGTTTTAATAGCAATTATCATTCCGTCATCAAATTTTATGAAATTATCATCTACTGCTGTTACTAGTCCCTCTTTTGATTCAAAAACTCTTGAGCTATTTGTTGGCGAACCAGTATAGCTATATCTTGATATTCCAACTTTAACTTTTTGATTTAATAATTCCTTTAACATATTATCACCTATATTTTCTTAAATTAGTTTGCACCAAAAGCTGAACTAATTTCTTCAATTTCAGTTTTATATTTTCTATTTAACTTAGTTTCTTTTCCACCTTTTGCAAGATATTTTTCATCTGCTGGATTTGTATCAATTGTAACTATAGCTTTTTTCCAAGCTTTAGTTTTTCCTTGGTGTACTCCAACTCTTTTTTTCTTACCATCATATCTTAAAGTATTAACACTTTTTACTTTAACACCAAAAAGTTCTTCAACTGCATTTTTTATATCAACTTTTGTAGCAGCAAGTGCAACTTCAAAAGTGTATTTACCTATTGCAATATTTTCATAACTTTTTTCTGTCATTATAGGTCTGATTATAACGTCTTCTGCGTATTTCATTATGCGTACACCTCCTCTAATTTCTTAATAGCATCTTCAGTTATTACTAAATTATCATATTTTAATAAATCAAATACATTTATTGTATTAACTAAAGTTGTTTTTACATTTTCAATATTTCTAGCTGATGCTTGAACATTTAAGTTTTTCTCACTTAATACGATAAGAGCTTTTTTTGTGTTTAAGTTATTTAAAACTTTTATCATTTCTTTAGTCTTAATTTCTTTTAATTCTAATTTATCAACAACAATTAACTCTTTTTCTTCTAATTTTGAAGTAAGTACTGATTTTAAAGCAAGTTTTCTCATTTTCTTAGGAATTGCATATTTATATGATCTTGGTTTTGGTCCAAGCGCAATACCACCTTTCATCCATTGAGGAGCTCTTATTGAACCCTGTCTTGCTCTACCAGTTCCTTTTTGTCTCCATGGTTTTCTTCCACCACCACGAACTTCAGCTCTTGTTTTAGTAGATTGTGTTCCTTGTCTTTGATTAGCTAAATAATTAACCAATGCTGTATGTACAACTATATCATTAACATCTACACCAAATACATTTTCATTAAGTTCGATATCTTTTACTTTTTTACCTTTCATATCTAAAACGTCTACTTTAAGCATTATATTTCCTCCTTCCTTTCACTTCATCCTACTTTACAGTTTCTCTAATTCTTAAAACCGCACCTTTAGCTCCAGGAACAGATCCTTTAACTAAAATAACATTTTTGTCAACATCTACTTTTACAATACTTAGATTTAAAATTGTAGAAGTAACGTCTCCCATATGCCCTGGTAATTTCTTACCTTTAAACACTCTACCTGGTGTTGTAGTAGATCCCATTGAACCAGGTCTTCTATGATACATAGATCCATGTGTCATAGGCCCTCTATGTTGTCCATGTCTTTTAATGTTTCCTTGGAATCCTTTACCTTTTGAAGTTCCTTGAATATCTACTCTATCTTCAGTTGTAAAAGTATCTATTGTAATTTTGCTTCCAATTTCGTATTCATCTAAATTCTCAACTTTTATTTCCTTTAAATATTTCTGAAGTTCTACTCCAGCTTTTGCAAATATTCCTTTCATAGGTTTATTTGCATTTTTTTCTTTAATTTCTCCAAAACTTACTACAATAGCATTATATCCCTCTTTATCTACTGTCTTTTTTGCAACAACAGTACAAGGTTTTACTTCAATTGCAGTAACAGGTATTGCAACACCTTCTTCAGAGAATATTTGAGTCATTCCAATTTTTTTACCGTAAATCTCTTTCACCATTTTGTTTTTCCTCCCTTTATTCTTTTATTAAACTTCTTATAATTTTTCTTATAAACAAATAATTAGTATAGGGTATGTCATTGCCTTATAAAAAAGGATGACTACTAAGTATTTTAAAAGTTCAAATTATAATTTAACTTCGATATCAACACCTGCTGGCATATCAATTGACATTAGCGCATCAACTGTAGCTTGATTTGGTTTGATAACATCGATAACTCTTTTATGAGTTCTCATTTCAAATTGTTCTCTTGAATCTTTATCTTTATGTGGAGAACGAAGTATAGTAATTATTTCTTTTTCTGTTGGTAGCGGAATAGGTCCTGAAACTTCTGAACCAGTTTTCTTTGCCACTTCAACAATCTTTGATGCTGCTTGTTCTAGCACTACATGATCATAAGCTTTTAATCTTATTCTCATTTTTTTAGTTTGTTCTTTTGACATATGTAAAACACTCCTTTTCTAAACTTTCTCAGTATGACAAGTTTTACACTACCCCGTGTGTTTCATTTTTACACATATAAAAACCAAATCTTAACAAAATAAAATTTGGCAAATACACGTCAAACTATACTTGCCGCCTGATTTCAAACCAGACATGCTCCATAAGAGTTCCCTACCTCTATAGGGTAGCCACATCTTACTTCAACGCAAATCAACATAATTATTATAACTTATTTATATATAAAAAGCAATAGTTTTTGCAAAAAAATGTTAAAAATTTACTGTTTAGCGACCAAGTGTAATATTTTTGTAACAGAAAAACTTTAAAAGAGAGGAATAAAAAAATTTTAAATTATATCTTTTTGCACTTTTATACAAATATAACAATATACACAAATAATTATTGTAATGAAAATAAACTGCATCATCATTAAAATTCAATAAATTCCTAATTTAAAATTTTAAATTAAAGTAAACATTTTTTGACACTTTAGCAAAAAGCATTGATTTATTTTTTTATTATATATATAATATTCAAAAAGGATGGTATAAATATATGTTTAAATTATTAAAAAAATTTTTTATATTTTTAATAATTATAGCTATATGTATATGTGCATTTATTACATATAAAGGATATAATCTATATAAGCAAGTAGTGTCAAAAGAAAGTATAGCCAAGAAAGTAGAAAAAATTAAAGAATACGACAATTATATTGCAATATCTGACGTACCTAAAACATATAAAGAAGCAACAATTGCTATAGAAGATCATAGATTTTATTCTCATCATGGAATAGATGTCATAACTACAACTCGTTCTTTACTAGAAAATATACAAAACAAAGAACTTAGTAATGGTGGTAGCACAATAACACAGCAAGTAGCAAGGAATTTTTATTTTACTCAAGAAAAAAGTTTTATACGTAAAATTGCTGAACTTTTTGTAGCTTTTGACTTAGAGAAAAATTATAGTAAAGATGATATTTTAGAAATGTATTTAAATATTATATATTTTGGAGATGGATATACAGGTTTAAAACAAGCATCATACGGATACTTTAGAAAATCACCCTCAAAATTATCTCTTAGCGAACAAACAATACTGGTAGGAATCCCTAACGCTCCAAGTATATATTCACCAAGTGTAAACCCAGACCTTGCAAAAAAAAGACAAGAACAAGTATTAAATGCAATGGTAAAATATAACTACATATCGCAAGATGAAGCAAACGAAGTAAAAAACACTGAGATATCTATTGACTAAATTAAACTATAAATATATAATGGTCTTGCATAAGGTTATTATATTTAAAAAAAATTTTTATTTAAAGGAGAAATGCATTATGAAAGTAACTTTGCTTGCTTACACAAAGCCAGAAGGATATGAAAGTGATTTTAATCTAGAAAAAGCATTAGAATTTTGTGCTAAAATGGCCGGAATTTGTTATGCAAAAGATGATTTTAGTAAAATTCAAAACGAACCTTTGGATATGACTAAAAAAAGATTAAATCGTGTATTAACTTCAGGCCACCACAGCGTTTTTGATCACTTTAAATTTACTTTTGAATTTTCCAAAATTCCAAAGATTCTTGCAATGATTTTAAATAACGAAAAAGATTATTCCACTTCCGAAAAATCAGCAAGATACACAAAATTTGAAAATTTACCTGGAAAAGAAGGTGAACTTTATACAAAATGGTTAGATATTCTTACTCCAATCATTTTAAAAAAATATCCTAACCTTTATAACAAAGATGCAAAAAATCCTATGTTAAAAATTCAAAAATTAGCACAAGAGAACGCTAGATACTTCGTATCTATATTTACTCCAACTACAACAATGGGATATACTGTTTCACTAAGACAATTAAATTATATACTATACATGATGAAAGATTATATAAATACTTGTGATAATAATACTTTTAATCAAAAATTGGTACCTTATTTAAAAGAATTTATATCATTATTCGATGATTACGTAGTAGATGGTTTAATTCCTAAAGGTAAAAACAGAAAATTATCTTTATTTGGAGATAAGAAATATTTTGATGCTCCAGACATATTCTCATATGTATATCAGACCTCTTTTTATGCTAGCTTTTCTTGTATGGCTCAAAACCATAGACACAGAAGCGAACATTCTTTTATTTATCTTTTAAATGAGTTTAAGTTTTATACTCCTGAAATAATTGAAGATAACGAGGAATTAAAAAAAGAATGGGAAAATGACATGAAAAGCATTGCTACTATGTATCCACAAGGAATTCTGATAAAAATTGTACAAACAGGTAACTTAGATACTCTTTTGTTAAAAGCAAAAGAAAGAGCGTGTGGACAAGCACAGCTTGAAATTATGAGACATACAATTGAGACAATGAATAAGTTTAAAGAATTGTCTATATACGGTGATATTCTAGCAGATACAACTAATAACGCTACAGCAAAATGTTTGTTTAAAAATTCTGCTTGTTCTTCACCTTGCCCATTTGGAGCAAAACAATTTGAAAGAAAAATATAGGAGGATTTAATGAATAAGATATTTGTAATTGAAGGAACTGATGGTTCTGGAAAACAAACTCAAACAAATTTAATTTATGAAAGGTTAATTAGAGATAAAAAATGTGTTTTTAAAACATCTTTCCCAAACTATGATAATCAAAGTTCGGGTCCAGTAAAGGAGTATTTATCTGGCAACATCTCTTCTAATCCAAATGATATCTCTCCTAAAGCTGCATCATGCTTTTATGCTGTAGATAGATACATATCTTACAAAGAAAATATTGAAAAATATTATAACGATAATAAAACAATACTTCTTTTTGATAGATATATTTCCTCAAATTTATTGCATCAAGGAGGTAAAATACTTAAAGAAAGTAATAATCTCTCTAATTTAGATGAATTTTGCAATTGGGTTATTAATCTTGAATGCAATGATCTTTACTTACCAATGCCAACCCAAGTTTTTTTCTTGCATCTTCCTGTTGATTATTCCATATTGCTTATGAAAAACAGGAACAATAAATATTCACATGATTCAAAAAAGGATATTCATGAAATTGATCCATATCATTTGCAAAATGCTGAAGTTGCAGGATTATATTACGCAAAAAAACTAAATTGGCAAATTATAGAATGTGTAAAAGATGGAAAATTAAGAAGCATTGAAGATATAAATAATGAAATATATTCTATATTATTAAAACTTATATAGTTTTGCATATTTTCTATTTAAAACGTCACTTTTGGTGGCGTTTTAATTTTGTTTTTTTATCTTAAAGTATTATTATTACAAATATATACTCGACATATCAAAAATACATTATACGAATTAGCTAATTTCTATAACTGTTATATGAATGATTTATTTAAGTAAAGTTTATTTTGGCATTTATCATAATATGATAGATGCTCTTTTTATTTATTATAACAATATAAAATACCAATTTATATATGCATTATAAGGAGTTTCCGTATCTACATTATAACAATTCTAAAAATAATTACATAAAATCACTTGATTTTTTATAAATTTTATGTTAGAATGTTCTAGTAATAGTTATAATTTATAGTTCAAGGAGGTGTAACTCGTGCCAAATATTAAATCAGCAAAAAAAAGAGTTAAAATAATAGACAAAAAGACTGCTCAAAATAGAGCTACAAAAAAAGCATATAAAGAAGCCATAAAAGCTTTTGAGATTGCTGTAGGAGAAAATAGTAAAGATAAACAAGAATTATATTCTAAAGCTGTTAGTATGGTAGATAAAGCATGGTCAAAAGGTGTTTTAAAGAAAAACACAGCTTCTCGTAAAAAAGCTACACTAACAAAATTATTAAATAAGTAAAAAATATATCTAGAAAATTTTTCTAGATATATTTTTATTTAAATATTCTTTATATATAATTTCACCTCGTCCATCAAAACTAATAATAACTTCATATTCAGTGTCAATCTGAATATTAGTCCAATCCTCATATGAAAACAAAAATTCCAACTTTTACCGTCTCTATTATTTCTTCCATTTTGTATCCTTCTTTCAACAAACCACCTCGAGGCTTGCCTTGAGGTAGTCACTCATCCTTACAACCCAATAAAATCTTGTAATTTTCCCTACTTTATTTAAATTAGAAATTTTGTTTATACTACTAAAAGTAATCAAAATATCTTTTATAAATCGAATTATTTTTATTTATATGCATTTTATTACTAAATTCCAGGCATACCTGTTCTTAGCTGGCTACGCACTCAGATGTCAAAGCCCTACTATCCCATTAGAAATTCCAATAAATTTCTATTATTTGTTTTTCATTTTCTATACCTTGAATTCTTCCTATTTTTATCATATTTACAAAGGAATTTAGTATATTTTTATCTAATGTTGTTATATTCTGAAATTTTTTCATCATATTTTTTATACAATCTTCTTGCTCATTAGAATTTTCCATTTTTTCTATAAGCCTATTAATTTTCTCTAATTTTCTATTTAATTCTTCTATTTCAATTTGATACTTTTCCTTAAAGGAACGATATTCGCTTCTCGTTATTAAATTGTCAACTAAATTTTCATATATTTTATTTAAATATTTACTTTTCTTTTGAATTAAACAAATAACTTTATCTTTTGTATTTTTTAATTCATCAATTGAACTTGCATAATTTCTACTTTTCAATTCATTTTCTACCTTTGAAAAATTGCAATATTTATCTATCTTCTCTTTTATAGCATATAATATTACATTATATAAATTTTCATATTGTATTCTATACTCATTGGAACATTTTTTTACAGGTTCAAATGAATGTTTACATCTATAATATGGTGTAACACCATGACATCTTCTAAGTTGCATAGAACTATTACAGTTTAAACATTTTAGTTTACCTGCGAACAAATAACTTCTATTAAAGTTATTTGAATAAAGATGTTTATCTTTAAATTTTTCTTGTACATTTTCATATAATTCTTTTGATATAATAGGTTCATGTGTATTTTCAACTATTACCCATTTTTCTTTTGGTACTTGAATTGTTCTTTTACATTTTATATCTGGTTTAGTCGTTGTACCTTGAACCATATCTCCTGTATACATTCTGTTTTTTAAAATGTTTCTTACTGTATGCTCTTTCCAAACTTCAGTCATATTATGATGATTATATGTTGATATTAATTTTTCCTTTTTATACATAGCTGGAGGTAATATTCCTTCATTATTTAAAACTTTAGCAATACTACAGCAACCTAAATTTTGATAATAATACATATCATATATTCTCTTTACAACTTCTGCAGGTTCAGGATTAATTATGATTTTTCCCTTATCGTTAGAATCTCTTATATATCCATAAAGCGGTGTAGAAGCAATATATTTACCAAGTTCTCTCATAATATGTAATGCTGATTTTACACTCTCTGAAGTATCCTCTACATACCATTGATTAGTAAGTCCATTTATTTGTCTTGCTTTCTTACTTCCTTTTATACTTGTATCCACATTATCAACAGTAGTTATGAATCTAATTCCCCATAGATTAAACTTATAATTCAAATATTTTTCTACCATTTCCATATCACGAGTAAATCTTGATTGTGTTTTACAGAGAATAATATCAAACTTATTATTTTTAGCATCATTTAAAAGTCTATTCCAATCAGGTCTATTAGCATCCATGCCACTATAATCATCGTCCCAATATATATCATATAACCTCCATTTATTTTTTTTAACATAACTTAATAACATTGCTTTTTGATTTTGTATACTTTCACTTTCATCAATATCGTTATATTTTCTTCTATCTTCTTGGGATAATCTACAATATATTGCAACTTTATACTCATTTTCCACTTTTTTACTCCTCCTTTTGTGAAGAAAGGGTATAGTCATTAATAAAATGATTATACCCAAAAAGTAGTTTTATTTCAATCCCTTGTTTTATTTAATTCACTAAAAATTAAATTTACCACAATACTAGTGATAATTTCTTCTATATTATTATTTTTTTCCATTATAAGCATCCCCTACAATTCATTTTCAACAGAATGATTAATTTTTTTAGCCTCTTGTTCAGACTTTCTATATTCTTTTATAATATACGAATTTATATCAAATTTTGTATTATGCTTTTTATTATAAATATCCTTTTGTAGTTTACTTTGATTATTTTTAATTATGTTTATTATATACTCATTAGTAAATTTATTAAAATTTTCTAATTCTTCTTTAGTAAAATTTATAAGTCCCCTTTGTTCTTCCAAAGAATATACAACTGCTTTTTTATTATACAATGTATTTATAACTTTACCTAATCTTCTTGGATGTCTTCCAAGGTGACTTAAATTATATACAACAACTGCATCTATCACTTTATTATCTATATGCCTTAAAAGAGTATCATACCTACTCCTTTTTCTGTTTTTGCCTATAAACCCTATATCAATATATTCTTTATATTCATTTATGCTATTAACATTACAAAATTCTGACATGGATTTTTTTATATCTTTTTCTTTAGACTTATACTCTTCTATAGTGTCAAAATTAATATACAGTGCCACTTTATTATTTTCAAAAATATTATTCAAAATTTCCCCCTTTATACAAATATATTTAAAATTTTATCATTTATGATTTTTTCTCTTTGTTTTTTATTCAATTCGTCATATGCAATTTGTCCAAAATCTTCTTTTACATTTTTTTCACTACACTTTAAATTTGCCTTTACCTTATAAAAGAAGATAATAGAAAAAATTCCAAATAAATAACTTGAAATTGCTATTATAATATAACTTAACATCGTTACACCCTCATTTCTTAAATTTTTATTTACAAATCATAATTGCTCATCGCCATACGAATTTCACGTTCCCTTTATTTCAAGAGACTGCCCCTTTACATCACGCTAGCCAGACAGAAGTCTCATTATATGTGATTATGATTTTTATTTACTTTTCAATGTACAATGAAAACAAAAACTGCTTTCACTAATTAACAGCGATTAAAAACTAAAAAAGGTTTAGTCTAGATTAAAATTTTTTAAATTTTTTTGTATTTTCTACAAATTTAATTAATAAATATTGTTTAAATTCATCTTTATCTATATTTCTATTTGCTGTTTTAACTAGCCCATCTATTAGTGGCATATACTCTAAGATGAGTGTTTCCATAGCTTGTCTATCTCCCAATTGTGCTTTATCTAAAATATTTTCAAAATCTTGCATATATTATTTTCCTTTCATATATTTTTTTAATTTATCTTTTATTTGGAATATTGTTGCTTTTACACTTCCGACTGCCATTTGATATCTTAAGGCAATGTCATTCAAACTTATCCCATCAACATATAATAAAAATATTTCTTGTTGTTTCTTTGTAAGATTTTTTATAGCAATAAATAATCTTTCATCGGTTATTTCATCTAAATAGTTAGGTAAGAAAAAAGAAGTGTCAATATCACTATATTGTGATATAAACACTTCTAAGTTATTTATATTATCAATAGAAAGAACTTCAATATTCCAGCTATTTTTAATAGCGCGAAAATAATCAACACTATCATTCTTTAAAGCTATTTTCATATAATTTGTAAATTTAGCTTGTAATTTACCCAATAAAAACACCCCCTTCCGTAAGAAATAGGTATGTCTTCATTGGTACAAAATAAAAAAAATAAGGCAAACATACAAACTAAGAAAAAACTTAGTTTATATATCAACCTTACATTTATTCTATCTTATGTTTTTTATTTACCTTTTATATATATTTATACCATAACTTATATATATTTTTTGTAAAATTTTGTCGAAAAAAACATATATTTATTCAAATTTGTCATCTTTAACGGACAGATTGTAAAGAAATTTGATATAATTTGAAAATAGAGGTGGATATATTATGACACTTATTGAGGCAACACGATCGAGAATTATTTCGCTACTTAAAAAAAAGCATTTTACACAAAGTGAATTATCAACAAGAGCCTGTGTTTCGAAAACAACTATAAATGATTTTTTGAATAGAAAAAATTCCAACATTACATTAATAACTCTATTCCATCTTTGTGAAGGATTAAATATTGATTTAGAAGAATTTTTTTCGGATAATATATTTGATAACGTAGACGATGATTAAAAATCCTATTTTCAATTTAATTTGAAAATAGGATTTTTTCATACATATATTTAAATAATAATTATATAAACTATTTAACATAAGTAATAATATCATTTTTTGATTTTTTATAAATTTCTACTTTACTATTAATATAGTATTCCTTATATAAATATCTTAAAAATATATTAGTACATAAAGTAATAATAATAATAATAAATACAATGGCAATAAAGTTTTCATTTATAATTCTTTTTAATTTTCTCAAATTTGTTCTCCTTTGATAAAAACATCTTTACTTTTCATCATCACAGTTTAATAATTTTTTATTCACTATAAATATATCTTGCAAACTTAAAGCCTCAATCCAAAATTGCATTTCTATATTTTTACTTTCTTGATTTAAAATTGATAAAGATTTTTGTAAAACTTTTTTATTTACAAAGTTCATAATTTACCTCCATTATAAATTGGCTCTATATAAATGTTTAATTAAAAATTGTTAATATAAATTATACAACTTTGACGGACTAAAGTCAATATTTGTATTCTGTTTATGAACACAAATTTGATTACAAAAATAGTTACATTAATAAAACAAAAAATAAATTATAATAATAAATATAAAGATAAACTTAAGGAGGAAGTTATGAAAAAATTTATAATCCCTAAACCACCCAAAGATGTCACAAAAACCATACGTATAAGTGAAGATTTAGCGAATCAAGTTCAAGAACTTGCTGATAAACAAAATGTTAGTTTTAATAAAGTAGTAAATGAAATGATTAAATTTGCTCTTGAAAATCTATAAAGCAATATTTTATAATATAAAAACTTTAATAAAAAGAGTAAAGATTATTTTAAAATCTTTGCTCTTTTATATTAATATATTTTATCTAAAATATTTAATGTAAGTTTTTCCGCCTCAACATCATTTGATTCTATATTTCCGGTGTTATCACATCCATACCAAGTTGATAGTGTATATTTATCAGTAGTAATAGTTGACCAATCACAATTATGGTTTTCCGAACTCGCAGATTTAATATATACTTGTTTTCCATCTATATTCTTTTTTAAACAAGATTTTAAACTATTGCATACGTCTTCTTTTAAAACTTTTCTTTTTTCTCCCTTTTTTTCTAAATAAATATTTCCTTTACTATCTACAACTCTAGAATATGAAATAGGCTCTTTATATTCCCCGTCAGTCAAAACCGTCCTATATGCAGAAGATAATTCGAGTAATGTACAACCTTTTATTAAACCTCCTAATGAAAGTGCTGGTAAATTTTTATCATATTTTTCATTAATAGAATTCATTCCTAATTCTTTTAAAAAATCATATGATATATCTATCCCTATATCTTGCATAACTTTTACCTTTATACTATTTGTTGTACTTTTAATAGCATCTTCTATAGTCATTTCACCCTTAAAGTCATTATAATAATTTGAAGGTATATAATTACCACTTTTTATTGGCTCGTCAATATATTTGCTATCTAGGGTTATAACACCTTTTTCTAAACCACATGCGTATACAGAAAGTATTGATAGCATTCCTCCAGGTTGTGATAATCTTTCAGTAGCCCTATTCTTGTTTGTAACGATATTATCATTATAATTTGCTTCACCAAAGGTAATAACTCTGTTATCTTTATTTCTTCCACCAATAATACCAACGATTGAGCCTGTTTCGTTCTCTAGTATAACTGTTGCAGCTTCTGCATTATTTAAGAACTTATCATAATTATTATATACTTCATCTAATTTATTTTGTATATTAATGTCTTCACAAGTATATATTTTATACCCTCTTGTTACTAATATATTCTCAGCCTCATCTTCACTTACATTTTCTTTTTCTTTTATATTGTTTATTATATCATCTAAAACTAAAGCAATGTAATATGATTTAACATTATCAAAAAATGATATATCTCCATAATTTATTGAAGCAATTTCATTTCCATTTTTATCATAAATATATGTATTCTTTTTTATATCTTCTTTTACATTTTCACTTTCTTCAGTTTTCATACTCTTAGATAGTATAAAAACTAAAGATATAATTAAGCATACAAATAAAATAGCAAGTATAATCTTTAATATTATTTTATTTTTCATATTTACACCATCCCTCACATATTTCAAATATATTATTACTAATTCAGTTGTTTTTAAAATTTAACCTACTGTGTGAATATTCTTTTTTAAAGTTTTATTAAAAAGCCATGGACTAAATAAATCTCTAGTACTAAATACAGCTTTTAATGTACCCTCTTCCCCTTGACCTAAAGTAATTATATAATCATCATTTTCTTTAGTTATACTATCTATATCCACAATATATTTAATTTCATCAGGAAGATTAAAGTGGGGAAATTTTACTTCTTGCCAACTTTTTCCACCATCTTTTGTTGCATATATTATTGGAAAATTAACATTATTACTATTATCTAAAATTAAAACTCCTATATTCTCATCATACATACACATATCTACCAAAGAATTAGATGTATCGTTTAAAGGAAATTCTCGTTCTTCCCAAGTTTTTCCAGAATCATATGTTAAATACATTTTTTTACTCTCCCCATAATATTTAGAATGATCCGTACCAAGAGCCACATATCCAAAATTTTCCGATGTAAAACCTACAACTCTTCTAGTTATATAATTTCCAAAATTTTTAGAAGTTGCAATTTGTGTTTCACTCCAAGTAGTTCCATTATCTAATGAAATTTTTAATACAGGCTCTTCACCATAAAAATATGCAATAGGTAAATTTTTATCCTTTGACATAAACCAACTATTAGGAATAAGTGATAAAGAATTGTTATAGAATTCTAAAGTATTATCTAGTTCCTCTTTTGATATATCAGTATCGATCCACGTCTTCCCATAATCTCTAGTAAATCTTAATTTACCTTTACTATCTATATAATAATCAGTTTCCATCATATAGTTAGGATTTCCTGATAAACTAGTATGAGTTGCACTAAAAACATATAAATATTGTTCTTCTGAAATCATACTTACTCCATCATATAACCTAATTACCACATTAGTATTTCCATCACTTATACCACCTTTTCCAGCATCATAATCTTCTTTATTTAAAACAGCCTTTTCTCCTGTCCTCATATCAAAAATTGGTTTTCCACTCTCTATTATTGTATTAGGCACATACCTAACAACATAACTAGTAAGATTACTTTTCTTAATTTGTTCTTTTAAAGGTATCTTTTTCATACAATTACTTATGTACTCTATATCGCTATTCTTATCATATTCAGTAACAATTAATAAATTATCATTAACTGGCAAATTATATGTCAATTTATTTTTTTTATATGTATATCCTACTCTTCCAACATACTGTTCATTTTCATCAAAAGCATTAAGTGATAAAGTAAATGATTTAATATTTCCTCTACTATTTACTCTTGCTTCAAAATATGCAACTGTATATTTATTTGTCATTCCATCCGATTTCTGTATAATATCTATCATCTTATCAAGGCCTTTTTTAGTTAAGTTATAACTGCCAAGACTATATGTGTTTTCTCCATCTTTAATATTTTTAGGATGATATTTATTATAATATGTAATGATTATAAAACTAAGTAATAAAACTATTATTACTAAAATACTTATTTTTAAGATTTTCTTTTTTAGTTTTTCTTTTCTTAACTTTTCTATTTCTTGAATTTTTTCATCAACTATTTTTTGTATATCAATATCTTCTTTTTTTCCTTTTTTGCAATTTAGTAACTCCGATACATCTAGTTCCAATATTTCAGCTAAAGACTTTAGTATTGTAATATCAGGAAAACTTAACCCTCTCTCCCATTTACTGACTGCTTTATCTGTTATATACAATTTTTCTGCCAATTGTTGTTGTGTCATTCCTTTTTCTTTTCTAATATTCATAATAAAGTTTCCAAAATTATTATTATCCATGCTTTACCATCACCGTTAAAATTATATCACTAGTTTAATATATTGTCTATCTACTGTTAGTTTAGTTGTCAAACTTCTTAAGATTTCAAGACTATTTTTAAATAATTAGTGAATTTAACAATTCATATTACTACTAATTACTACTAATACAATTTTTCAATCCTGTTATAAAATAGGAAAAAGTAGAAAGTTTATTTAACAACATTATACTTTTTTATTGTATAATTAATTTAAAGTGATATAATTTATACATGAGGGGGTATCATAATGAAACTTACTAAAAAAGAAATACTATTATTACTTATACCTATAATCCTATTCATATTAATAATTATAATTTTATCATATCTTTTAAATCAAAAAAAAGATAAAACTCAAGAAGAAAATATACAAAATGATGCAAAAAGCTCTCCAGAAATTATTAATACTGCTATTATTGAACCTAAAACCAGTTATAACAACCCTATAGTTCCAAATGGATTTCACAAAGTAGAAACCGATACCGCTAGTTGGGAGTTAAATGAACAAGGTAATCCAAAGGGTTGGGACAATGGATTAGTTATTGAAGATAATATTGGTAATCAATTTGTTTGGATACCTGTCAAAAAGATAAAGCAAAATGAAGTAAACAATGTGTCTAAATTGCCACAAGGTATAGAATCGGAACATGTTCAAAACAAAAAATATGGTGGCTTTTATGTTGCTAGATATGAAGCTGGAGTCCCAATTGAAATGCAAAGCATAAATAATAATATAAGTGAAGAAACTAACAATATAAAAGGCATACCTGTAAGCAAAAAAGGGGAAAGGCCATGGAATTACATTAGCTACGATAATGCCAAAGCAAGTTCTGAAAATATGTATAGCAATGAGTATATTCAAAGTGGATTAATGACTATATTCCAAAGAAATGAAGTAATATCATTTGTAAATAAAAATTATGATATTAAAAATGACATATCTGTTGATAGTACTACCATTGGAAATTATTTAAATTCTAACTTTACATTTACAGGTTTATATTCTAGTGATGATGGCAAAAATTATAGCAATGGAACAAATGTAACTAAGCCTAAGAGTAAAGGACTAATATTATCCACTGGAATAACAGATAGGAATAAAACATATAACATTTATGACTTAGCCGGAAATTTATCAGAAATACTTTGTGCATCTTCAGACGGAAATATAAACATTTCTGGTGGAAGTTATTTAAATGACGGACTTACGCCATTAGAAAATATTGACAGAATTGTTACTAAGCCAAATAGCAAATTAGGATTTAGAGTTGTATTATATATAAAATAAAGGTGTGATTAATTTGAAAAAAAATAATGTAATTTTAACATTACTTATATCGCTTGTCTTAATTATTATAATATCATGTATAACATACTATCTAGCTAATGAGGACTCAAGGAGGAAAAGTGAACCTGTCTCATCATACAAAGAAAAAAAGCAAGAAAATTTTGACAAGAGCTCTATTGAAAAAAAAGGAAAATATAACAATCCCGTTATACCCGATGGATTTAAAAAAATAGAGAATGACACTGCCAGTTGGGAGTTAGATGAACAAGGTAATCCAAAAGGTTGGAATAATGGACTAGTCATAGAAGATAATATTGGTAATCAATTTGTTTGGATTCCTTATTCTAGTGAGTACGATTATCGAGATAAAAAACTAATAGATATTTTTCCTAGTATATATAAATATTCTGGATTCTATATTGCAAGATTTGAAGCTGGTGTACCAAACGAATTACAAAATACTATAACTAATATTTCAAAAGAATTATTTAACATAGAAGGAATACCTGTAAGTAAAAAAGGAATAATTCCATGGAATTATATAGCCTTTGTAAAAGCCGAAAAAAATGCTAAAAATATGTATAAAGATAGAAATGACTTGACTTGTGATCTTGTAAGCGAAGAAATAATATTATACGTCCGCAATTGGTTATATAAAACCAATAATTCTATAAGCATCAAAAATTCTGGCAATTTTGCTGATTCAAACATAACTTTTACAGGTTTATTTTCAACAGATGACGGTAACTCATATAATTATGGAAAAAATATAACTAAAACATCAAATATAATTATAGCTACTGGTTCATCTGAAAATACAAAATTAAACAATATATATGATTTTTATGGAAATATTGCTGAATACTTTTTACTAAGCGAAACAATATATGATGTTAGACTAGGGAAAGCTTATTCCGACTTTTATGATAATTCTAGTAGTGGTTATTCTTATGCTCAGCCTGCATCTGCTCCAAATTCTAAAATTGGATTTAGAGTCGCTTTATATTTGAATTAACTGAAATCACTCGTTAAGCAAAACTTAACGAGTGATTTAGCTATTTACTACTTAATCAGTATAGGATTCCATTATAACCTTAATTCTGACACTTTTACTTGTATCAGGGTTCATCAGTTCATATTTTAAATAATAATGATGTATATCATCAATAATAATATAATCCCTATCCTTTATAGAAAAATTAGCCGCCGTATAAATAGTACCATTTGCCTTCACATTTGGCACTATTAAAGGCAGTAAATCCATATACGGATCGCCATCATTACTTTCTGTTTTCATTAATGAAATTCTAACAGCTGTACCATCATTTAATATTTCTCCATCTTTTCCAGTTACCTTAATATTAAGTTTTAAGTATCTTCCTGAAAATTTTCTTGCTGTACCTATATTAACAGGATAATCTTTATCAAGTACAAATTCACCCTCCGTAACATTATAAATAGGATCAATATTTACTGGCTCAACTAAGCTTGTTACAATAGCATAATTACCCTTATACGATACTTTATCAAATTTAAACTCTTTTCCTTCAACAGTAGTAGACACCGATGCAAACTGATCTAAATTCCAATCAGATGGCATTTTAAAGCCCATATTACCGGAATATCCTGTAGACATATCACTAACAAAACACGTTGTAGCATATCCGGCTGACATAACTTTTGTACAAACATTTCTTGTACCATAAATACCCACTTTATATTCATTTTTTACTTTATTATATAAACTTTTAAAATAAGGTAATACATATTCTGATATATCATAATCAGTTGCATCATAATCTACAGCAAAATATATTATAGTACGTTGAGGTAAGCCTAAGTTTTTTGCATAAGCTAATGCAGAGATTGCATCTTGATCTGCTCTATTAAGAGTAAAAGATGAAATTGACTCATCAAGACCAGATGACTGGAATATTGGAAAAAATTTCATGTTATTATCTAATATTAATTCTGCCTCATCTCTTGTAATTCCCTTTGCTGAATTTGCTAAATATCTTCCAACCAGATAATATCCATTTGTTTTCAAGTAATTTATCTTATCTTGGTCTAACCTTTGATTAGTGTCACACGCAGTACATGTTCTATCTGGATTTCCTTTACTAAGCAACAAAGCCATCCAGGTATTAGTATCTACTTTTGCTTCGGATGACAAATTAACATCCTCTCTAAATTTTTTCACTGCTGCTTGTAAAGCTGTATCCCATGACGAACTAGATAAATTAATACTTCTACCGTATCCATTACAGCACAAACAATATTTTAAAAGATTGATTACTTCAATATTATTGTTATTTTCCGGCAAGTATAACTTATATAAATTATTTTTTGTACCTGTTCCAAAGTTACCAGTCGCATCATCGACAGAATATCCCTCAATAGCTTGTAATACTTTTATTAAAGCTTTATTCATTTTTCTTCCATAAAGGCCATCGCATGGAATAATTCCAACATAATCTTCATATTCACGATTTAAACTTTGTTGTACTAATCTTATAGAATCATCTCCATCCGAAACTTTAACGTACTGGTCCATTGATAATAGACCTTTCATAACGTTAAGTGTTACAGTAGAATTTGGAGAATTAAATCCCATATCTTCTTTCAAGTCTATTATTGCTCCACCAGTGCCATCATAAAAATGTTTGGTTATACTACTTGCCCCTGTAGAATATCCCTTTGTCCATAATGCACATTGAATAATTCCATATACATTACTTTCTTCTGTTGAAGGATATTCCTGCTGAACTACACCATTTGGATACTGAGATTTAAACCGTGACTGTGTTCCTTGCCCAAAATTATCCGCAGTAGCGGTAATTCCAAGTTCAATCTGCAATGCTCTTATACAAGCATTTACCGTAGCTCTTCTACTAGTTCCATCTTCTGGTACACTGCCAAAAGCACTATTAGAAGAATAAGTTGACTTTAGCCACTGTTGGCTTTTTAAAAGCATTGAGTCTACACTTCTAGCACTTGAGGTATTATCGGCAGCAAATGCAATAATATTACTACAAATAACCATAGCGAATGCAAGTATAGTTGAAATTATAACTTTAAAATATTTATTTTTTAGCATTATTATTCCTCCTGAAGTTATAAATATTATTTTTTACTTGTTGTTACTTTAAAAATCTGGTGACCGTATGCACTCCATAATTAGGATCCTCCTTTATAAATGTTAATTAACACTTAATATAAATTTAGTGTAATATATATTATACATCACTAGATATTAGAAATAAACAAAAGTAGAAAAAGATAGAAAAAAATGGAAAAAAACAGCTTAAATTTATAATCATTATTATTAATATAATTGATTTTGGCTTTAAATTGCTATATAATCTAGCATGGTGATTTTAAATGTTAAAAATATTAATCGTTGATGATAATTTAGAACTTAATCAACTTCTTTTTAATCAAATAAAAAATTACAATGAGGATGAATTTATAATCACAAACATTTCATCTAATGGTGAGGATGCATATAACTATTTATTAACACATTCTCCTGACATAGTATTATTAGATTTACAAATGCCCAAACTTAACGGTGTTGAATTAATTTCTAAATTAGAGACTCAGAGGTCACTTCCTAAAATAATTGTTATAACAGGTGATACTAGCCTATTACCTGAAATTATTAAATTAAATATAAGACTTGAAAATATATTTACCAAACCATTAAATTTTAAATCTTTAATTGAAAATTTAGAACGAATAAAAAAAGAAAAAGATAATGATAATGATAACGATGAAATAGAATTAAAAATTAAAGAGTGGCTTAAAAACTTCTATTTTAATAAAAGTAGTCCAGGTTACTGTTATATTATTGAGAGTATAAAACTGTGTGTTAAAAACAAGGCCTTAATTACTCCTTTAGAAACAAATTTATATAAAAAGGTAGCTGAAAAAACTAATGCAAAATCAAACTTACATGTAAAATGGTCAATTGATAAATCTATAAATGTATTAAACAAATATACTAATCCTGATACTTTAAACAAATTTTTTCCATATATTAAAGTAACGTCAAAAATTTTTATAAATGAAATTTTTCAAAGAATAAATAATAAAATACTCTAAAAATAATAACCTTACATGTATTGTAAGATTATTATTTTTTATTTTACAATTAAATATACTCTAAAACCTGTTTTTGAATTTGTCCAATCATGTGTATATTTATCCGTTTTATCCGAATTATCATAATATCCACCACATAAATAACGGATATACTCGTTGTCTTGTCCTATACTTTTTGTACTTTCGCCAACATTTCAAAAATAATCATATATGCTATTTACTTTAAACTGCTCGCCCTCCTGTAGTTAATATTATATTTTGATTATCTTCTTGTGAATTATTTTCCAACTTATAATTCT
>CAZTVT010000004.1:0-33212 GCA_964617175.1 uncultured Clostridium sp. | reverse complement strand
TACTTGAAGCTAAAGATAAGGATGAAAATAATGTTTATCCTAAACTTGTAAATGATGACGATATTATTATTAATCAAAATATAGCTAAAATTGCTGACGCATCCGTTGGTGACAGACTTGTATTTAAATCTGGTGATAAAGAATTTAGATATAAAGTGGTAGCAATTGATGATTCATTTATGGGTGGTTCTGCATATGTAAAAAGAGCGCCTCTTGCAAAAGAATTTGAAAATGATGAGGCAGCGTATAATATAAAATTTACAAATGATGATAAATATTCTAGTATGTCAAATTTATCAAAAGAAGAAACTGAAAAAATTGCTAATATAATGAGTATTGAAGATTTAAGAGAAAATCTTGAAAATCAAATGTCATCTTCTAATGGTGCAATCTATTTTGTAATTATTTTTGCTTCTATAATGGCATTTGTAATAATACTTATAATTGCAAATATTGTAGTGGAGGAAAACAAAAAGACTATATCTCTTATGAAAGTAATGGGATATGATGATAAAAATATAAGTTCAATAGTTCTTAATATATATACACCATTTATAATAATTGCATATTTACTTTCAATACCTGCTATGAAAAATTTATTAGAATTTATAGTAAGTAAACTTACAGGCAGTATAGATTTTGCAATTCCAATTGAGTTTTCTTTTGGTAAAGCTTTAATAGGTCTTGCTGGACTTTTAATTTCATATTTTATTGCAATATTCATATCAAGGCGTACACTAAATAAAGTGCCACTTTCAGTAGCACTAAAAAGAGAGTAGGTGAAGTTGCTTGAATAAAAAAGAAAAAAATATAAATAATATAATTAAAGATGAAAATACAAAAAAAGTTATAGTAAGTTTAAACAATATATATAAAACATATTATCTAGGGAAGATTCCAAATAACGTACTAGATGGTGTAGACTTGGATATTTACGAAGGAGAAGTTTTAGTAATACTTGGACCATCAGGTTCACGGAAAAACAACTTTACTAAATGTGTTATCTGGCCTTGATAAACCTACAAAAGGAGATATAATATACAAAGAAAAAGATAATATAGCTAAGTATAGTGAAAGAAAAATAACTAAATTTAGAAAAGAACATTTAGGTTTTATATTTCAAACATATAATTTGCTTGAACATCTAAACGTAAGGGAAAATGTAATTGTTGGAAGAAAACTTGGAAAAAGTAAAGTAGATATAGATGAAATAATAGATATTGTTGGACTAACTCGTCATAAGAAAAAATATATGCATGAGCTTTCTGGTGGAGAACAGCAGCGTGTATCAATTGCAAGAGCTATTGCTAAAAGACCAGATATAATGTTTGCAGATGAACCAACAGGAGCTTTAGATGAAAAAACTGGTAAAAAAGTTCTTAAAACATTAGTAGATATTAATGAAAAATATAACACTACTATGATTATAGTAACGCATAATCCAGGTATTGCCGAACTTGCTGATAGAGTAATACATGTAAATAGTGGTAAAATAGATAAATTAATAATAAATGATGAAAAGAAAAAGCCTCAAGATATATCTTGGGGATAATATGGAGGGTTAATGATATATTATAATCAATTTGGTATAGTAAAAGATAGAAATTTAAGTGAATTTGTAGCAATTAAACATATAAGGCAAAAACTAATAGAATTATTTAATGATAAAGAATATTTAAGTATGAGAAACTACATACAACATGGTACAACCAATTGTATATTACACTCTATTGCAGTAACCCATTATAGTGCAATGTTTGCTCATAGAATGCATATAAAAATAAATTACAAAGACTTAATAATAGGAGCTTTACTTCATGATTATTTTTTGTATGATTGGCATGAAAAATCAACATCTCATAAATGGCATGGATTTAAGCATCCAAAATTTGCACTAAAAAATGCACTTAAAAAGTGGGAATTAAATGATATAGAAAAAGATGTTATAAAGTGTCATATGTTTCCTCTTACTCTTTTTTCTATACCAAGATATAAGGAAAGTATTATTGTATGTTTAGTAGATAAAATGTGTGCTACATATGAAATATTTGCTAAAAAAAATCCTTATAAAAATATAAAGAAATTATATAAAATATGACTATTTCTATATGAAATGGTCATATTTTTGTTTAATTATTTTCAAAAATATCTTTTGTTAAATTTTCAATTTTTTCTTTTCTTATCTCTGTTTTTTCTTTATCTAAATAAAAATTATTATCCTTAAATGTTATAACATCATTTTCTTTTATATTACTAGAAAGTTTTGATATAGGTATATTAATGATTTCTTTTGTTTTTAAATTTTCACATATAGCAAATTTTCCTTCAAATCTATCTATTACAAAAGAATTGGAGTTTTTAACATTATTTTGTATAATAGTAGAAATAGAATTTAGTATATCTTTTGTTTTATTAAAAATATTATTCCTTGAATCTAAAATATTTAAATCTATGTTTATCACCTCCATAAAAATAGTATACAATTTAGGTAATGTAAAAGTCAAACATATGACAAAACGTTACAAAAACTAACAATAATTATTTTGTTATTTCCGATTTGATTTTTAAAAATTCACTTACAGTTACGAAAGTATAACACTCGCTTTGAAGTTTATCAATAATTAATGTTGCAGCTTCAACACTAGTTTTAAAACTGTCATGCATAAGTATGATATCGTTACCTTTAAATTTCTTTATGACATAATTATATACTTTGTTTGTATTTTTTAGCTTCCAATCTAACGAATCAACATTCCATAAAACACTTTCTAATTCATGTTCTTCTAATATTTTTTTAATTTGCTTGTTTGTAGAACCATAAGGTACTCTTATTAAAGTAGGATTTGTGCCAGTTATATCATATATGATATTTTTTGTTTTAGATATCTGTTCTAGTATTTCTTCTTCAGAAAGCTTAGTAAATAATTTATGTTCATAACTATGTATTCCAATTTCATTTCCTGTATCTGATGCAAATTTTAAAACTTCTGGATATCTTTCTACTTCACTTCCAAGCACAAAAAATGTTGCAGGTATGTCACGTTTTTTTAATTCATCTATTAGAGTTGTTGTATATTTGCTTGGGCCATCATCAAATGTTATAGCTACTAGCTTTTTATTTTTATATTGCTCTTTTAAGAATTCATTTCTTTCTTTAAATTCATTACTTTCATTACATGTTCCATCATCCTTAAAATTAATATCGATATTATCTATTTCAGCATTTTTTTCTTCTGTATTATTTCTATCTGTTTTATTTATACTTAAAGTAATTACTACAGTTATACTTATTACAAAAAAAATAAAAAAACAAATTACAAAAATAGTTTTTTTAAAAAATAATACTTTCAAAATATACCACCTCGTATATTTAATCTTATGAATTTAAGATACAAAAAATACACCACCTAAAAAATAGGTGATGTATAAAAGATTTAAGTTAGAGTATACAAAGTATCATTTTTTATGTACGCTATAAAATCTTCTTTAGAAATAACACTTCCATAATCAATTAGTAATGTTGGATCTACTAATGAGAAATCATTTAAATTTATGATTGTTCCAAGGACACGGTTCTTATTTTTATCGGTTATGGCAAAAGCATAATCTTTATTTAGCTTTCTAAAACCAAAATATAATGGCGTTAATTCAAGAGTATTGGGATTTAGTAACGAATATTTGCAGAAAGATGGAGAAGCAAATTCTAAACATATCATTTCATTATCATCTGATTGAATACTAGCATATGGTATTGATTTAACGATAATATTATTTTTCTTGTTAATTACAAAGCAGCACTCTTGAGAATCATCTTCAATGAGTAAATGATCTTCACTTAGGTCAGCAAAATTTGTTGGATTAAACTCTATTTTGATTGATTCGGAAAGTATACCATATTTATATATCTCTGTAAAGTTATCCTTTTCTATAAAAAGCCTTTTTTCATCTTTAAAGTAATGAATAAATAAAAGTTTTTCATTTATATTTCGAAAATTGCAAGAAGGCGGGATAGTCAAGTCTTTGCTATTATTATTAAAAAATATCAAATGCCACTGACCGTCTGAACTTTTTGCTATGAAAGAATCATAATCTTTTGGAAATATATCTTTCCACCATTTATTTGCAAATAATTTTCCTGTTTTTTTGTTTAGAAGATTTTCTTTGCGATTTTTATCAATTACCTTATACCAAAAGTCGTTGAAAGGTTGTATATCTTCAAAATATAAATCTTTATATTTTGGTAAAAAAGACTTATCTTTTTGAAGAGTGAATATGGTACAACTATGTTCTGTCTTTACTTTATACTCATTTCCTGAAAAATGAGAAATAGATTTACATCCTGAAATAATTTTTGTAGATTTCATTAAAATTTCTCCTTTTAATTAAAATTTGACAATGAAAAATTGCAATAACATTTTATCATAGTAAACATAAAAAATCAACGGTTGCAAAAAATATAAAAATGTATTATACTTAAAACTATAAAATATGAGAGGATGAGGTAATTTGAAAAAAAATATTAAAGTAGTATTTATGGGAACACCTGATTTTGCAAAGTGTTCTTTAGAAAAATTAGTAGATAGTGGATATAACGTGGTGGGTGTTTTTACCAATCCAGACAAGCCTTCTGGTAGGGGAATGAAATTAAAACAGTCTCCTGTAAAAGAATATGCAAGTTTAAATAAAATACCTGTATATCAACCAGCAAAATTAAGAAATAATCCAGAAGTAACCCAAATATTAAAAGAATTAAATCCAGACTGTATATGCGTAGTTGCATATGGGAAAATTTTACCAAAGGAAATATTGGACTTTCCAAGATTAGGATGCATTAATGTGCATGGCTCTCTACTTCCTAAGTATAGAGGCGCTGCACCAATGCAGTGGGCTATTATAAATGGAGAAGAAAAGACTGGTATTACTACTATGTTTATGGATGAGGGAATGGATACAGGTGATATGCTATTAAAAGAAGAGATTAACATTACTGATGACGACAATTTTGAAACTATTCATGATAAATTAAAAGAAATTGGAGCAAATCTTTTAGTTAAAACTTTAGATAAAATACTAGATGGTAGTATAATAAGAGAAAAACAGCCAGATGAGTGTACAGTAGCACCTATGATAAATAAAGATATGACAAAAATAGATTTTAATAAAACAAGTAGAGAAATATTTAATTTTGTAAGAGGTCTTAGTCCATTTCCTGGAACATATATGGAAGAAGATGGTAGTAGGTATAAAATATATAAGGTTAAAATTGTAGAAGAAAATGATATATCAGATGATATGTTAAAAAATAACAAAAAAGAGGGGACAATAGTTAAAATAACAAAAAATGATCTTGTTATATCAACTAAAGATGGATTTATTAAAATACTTGAAATACAACCTCCAAATTCTAAAAGAATGGAAATAACAGCTTTTTTAAATGGCAATAAGTTTAATGAGGGAAAGATATTTAATTAGAAAGTTTTTTAAATATATTAAATAATATTTGTCGAAATTTGCGATGAAAAAAGGAAAAATATTTATTAAAATAATTGACAAATCAATGTTTAGATTATATACTTTTGTTAAAGTAAATAAACATCATGATATGTATAACCAGAATGTAAAGACAATCCTTTAGGGGTTACTTGTCGTGCAAAGATAAGATGAATTTAGGAGTGTAGTTATGAAAAAATGTAATTTATGTGGAAGGAAAATTAGTAATACTAACTATACTTTTGGTCTTGGATGTCTTAAGAAAATATGTAATTTTACAGGAGTAAATGGTGTTAAAAATTTAAAATGGGAAAATTTATTAGATAAAAAAGTATTAGATTTATCAAATAAAAGTAATCTAGCTAAAGAGCAAAGAAAAGCATTAACTGATAGATATTTGACTTTAAAATTACTAGATGAAGTACCTTTAGAATGTTATAATGAATATAAAGAGTCACTTAATACTGATATTAATTATATTAATAGTGAGGTAAATATTAAAAATTTAAAAAGTTTTGAGGTTGTTACTTTAAAACAAGCTTTTGAAATTAACCAAAAGTATAAAAAATATAAAGAAGTTTTTCAAGATGTTATAGATGGTAAATATGATGTTATACAAAACATTACCTTTGATGTTGTTAGATTTGCATTTAATAGGTACTATTCTAATAAGCCATATTTATCAGATATAATTCAGTTATTACAATATTA
The DNA here is from genome assembly GCA_964617175.1 of uncultured Clostridium sp. Classification (GTDB taxonomy): domain Bacteria; phylum Bacillota; class Clostridia; order TANB77; family CAG-465; genus CAG-465. Next base: position 27,011 of record CAZTVT010000004.1, on the reverse strand, counting down.
TATATTAAAAGTAGGAGTGTTATTTTTAAACAGAAAAGGTTTTAATCTTGCCGCTAAATGCTTGAATAATTCCTTAAGTAAATCCCCTAAAGATCTAACTATAACAGATTCTAAAACTGTTAATGAGATACGAAACGATAAGAATTTCAAAAAATGTTTGAAAAAAATTGTTGAAAAATATGGCAATAAAAGTCAATTTAATACTGGAGAATACAATGAATCTCTGGCTTTTGAAGATGGTGATTTGTTTTTAGCATTGCATAACGCTTATATAAAAGTTAGTGAAAATAAACAGGAAAACAATAAGTGGAATTTAGATATAACTTTATTTGATGAATATGATTTTACTGACTTTAAAGAGATAGGTGAATACATAGAAGATGATGGCTTTTGGAAAGAATTTATAGGTTCTACTGCCAATAATTTAGCAATGATTGGAACGGCTTGCAAGGTTGTTAACGAATATAATATTACAATTAAATTTAAACTTGAAAATTGGGAGGGATAAAAGATGTCTAAAAAAAGCAAAAACAAAATATTAATAGTTTTCTTTTATTTTTTATCTCTTTTTATTTTTGAGTTAATAATTGGGATTGTTCTAGTCGATGAAGATATTAAAGGAGTGGTAGAAGGTCATTATGATTTCTTTGCTGTTATGGCTGCATCTATTAAAGCTGGTATCTATCATTTTATATTTGTATCTCTTATTGCCATCTGTGTTAAATTTAATAAAAAAATAGATATTGAATATAAGCATATTATTTATTGTTTCCCATTATGTACATATATTTTTTCTTTACCAATGAGTTGTCTTGCTAGTACAATAGTAAGAATTTTGTTATAAAATTATTTAAATATAAATTTACTTTTTGTTAACTATGATGCAAAAGATCAAAAAACAAGAAAATTTTTTAATAAGTATATTTAATTTTATGGTGATTGGTGTTAGATTTTGATGGGATAACTGATATTTTTAAATCACTTCGAGATAAATTAAAAAAATACGTATATATTAAATATGGAAGTATTATGGTGTCAAAAATCAAAAAAAGATGGTACCATGAAGTTTCTAATGGGTATTGATAGTAACTGTGAAATTGAGTTAGTGCTTATGTGTCTCAACACAGGTTGGATGTAAATTGTGATGTAAATTTTGTGCTTCTACTAAAGAGGGAGTTATTAAAATACTTGAAATATAATATACAAATTATAAAAGAATGGAAATAAACGCTTTTTTAAATGGTAATAAATTTAATGAGGGGAAAATATTTGATTAGGAAGTTTCTTAAATATATTAAATAGTAATTGTCGAAATTTGCGATGAAAAAAGAAAAAATATTTAGTAAAATGATTGACAAACTAATGTTTAGGTTGTATACTTTTGTCAAAGTGAATAAACATCATAATATGTAGAACTAGAACAAAAAAGTACTTTTTTGGAGGTTGTTTGGCGTACAAAGATAAAAAGATAAGAGAATTTAGGAGTGTAGTTATGAAAAAATGTAATTTATGCGGAAGGAAAATTAGTAATACTAACTATACATTTGGTCTTGGGTGCCTTAAGAAAATATGTAATTTTACAGGAGTAAATGATGTCAAAAATTTAAAAGAGGAAAATTTATTAGATAAAAAAATATTAGATTTATCAAATAAGAGTAATCTAGCTAAAGAGCAAAGAAAAGTATTAACTGATAGATATTTGACTTTAAAACTACTAGATGAAGTACCTTTAGAATGCTATAATAATTATAAAGAATTGCTTAATACTGATATTAACTATATTAATAGTGAGGTAAATATTCAGAATTTAAAAAGTTTTGATATTGTTACTTTAAAGCAAGCTTTTGAAATTAACAAAAAGTATAAAAAATATAAAGAAGTTTTTCAAGATGCCATAGAAGGTAAATACGATGTTATGCAAAACATTACCTTTGATGTTATTAGATTTGCATTTAATAAGTACTATTCTAATAAACCATATTTATCAGACATGGTTCAATTATTACAATATTATATATTAAAAGTAGGAGCGTTTGGATTAGAATTTATAGGACATAAGTTTTCTGCTAAACTCTTAAAACATTCTTTAAACGATCATCCTAAGGATCTTCTGATTGTAGAAGATGATATTATTGATACTATAAAACAAGATAAATACTTTAAGAATAAAATAAATGAAATAATTAATAAGTATGCAAATAGTAATTCTTTTGATACAAGCGGTGAAAACGACTCACTTAGTTTTGAAAACGGAGATTTATTTCTTTCGTTGCATAATGCATATATTAATGTTCTTGGTAAGAAAATAAATAATAAATGGAACCTAGATGTAACTTTATCTGATAAGTATGATTTTACAAACTTTCAAGAGATTGGAGAATATATAAAGAATGATAACTTTTTGGAAGGATTTTTTGGCTCCGCAGGAAATAATTTAGCTATGATAGGTACTAGTTGCAAAGTAGTTAATGAATATAATATTACAATTAGATTTAAGATTAAAAGTTTGGAGGTATAGATATGCCAAAAAAAACTAAAAACAAAATGTTAATAGTTTTCTTCTATTTTTTATCTCTGTTAATCTTTGAACTGGTAATAGGTATTGGCAATTTTGATAAAAATGCAGCGGCATGTGTAAAGGACGGAAATAATTTTTTTGCCTTATTTGCTCCATTTGCTGAAGCTGGTATATATCATTTTGTTGTTGTATCGATTTTTGCTATATATACTGTTTTTAGTAAAAAGATAGATAGTAAGTATAAAGAAATAATATATTGGTTCCCAGCACTCACTTATATCTTTTCCCTACCAATGGGAATTGTTGCTGCCATTGTTGCAAGATTTTTACACATACCTTTTGGAAATGTATAACATGTTAGGAATGTAATAAATATGTTTAAAATAATCTGACGGTAATTACACTTGTTAATTTTAAAAATTGTTTATAAGTATATTCAATTTTATGGTGATATTGGAATACTAAAAAATGCAAAAAAATTGATTCTCCAAGTATAAATTGTACACATGGAGTATTTAGAACTATAACAGAAGAGATGGTTATTGATTTGTATAAGAAACCTGATTTGCCTGAAATTACATATTACCAGTGTTTGGTAATATTACTATATAGAAAGCATGTTGAGGCGGTTAAATATATCCTCAATGATAGAATTAATAAAACTAATATTGATCCTTGTATCAAAGAATTTGAAGTAATGATAACTGATAAGCATGATGGACAAAGTCATGAGTTTTTATATGATGAATTATTGGATTAAGCAAAAGAAATATATGATATACTAAGAGAAATTAAATTATAGCCTTATAAACTTGGAAGAATGTTCCGAGAGGTAAAATATTAGAAACTGATGTAGTTGTTGCTGAAAATTATCTAGATAAAGAAGAAAAAAGAAAAAGTCACTTAGCATAAATTATGCTAGGTGACTTTTGAAAAGTAAAATTGCAGAAAGTTATTCATCTTTATACATATAAAATCTACCATGTTTAATTATACTAAAATAATTATTAGGTAATATGTTAATATCGCTTTCGGGAATCCATTCATCAATTAGCAAAGCTCCATCATTTTTGTTTATAAGATTTGAAAGGTTATTTTCATTTATTATTTTATAGTAGTTATTGTTAAAATTTTGCCAACTCTTAACCCAAATATTATCAAAAAGATATGAACCATCTTTTTGATTATTGATAAGAGTAGACATACCGTCTTCACGTATAACTTCATAATTGTCATAACTAAAAATTTTCCAATCCTTGAACCAAAGATTATTATAAACGAATGAACCATCAGCCTTGTAAATAAGAGTAGATAAGCCATTTTCGCGTACAATTTTGTAATGGCTGTGATCAAAATCTATCCAATCTTTGAACCAAAGATTATCATAAACAAATGAACCATTACATTTGTAAATAAGAGTAGATAAACCATCTTTGCGTATAACTCTGTAATACTTACTATTAAAATCTATCCAATCTTTAAACCAAAGCTTATTATAAACAAATGAACCATTACATTTGTAAATAAGAGTAGATAAACCATCTCTACGAATTATTTTATATAAATTATTATCATAATCAAAAGTATTGCAATCTTTAAGTAAAATGTTTTTGAAATTATCATAATAATAATGATTGTTTTTTAACGAAAAAAGTGTAAAGAGACCATCTTGCCGTATAAGTTTATATATAGGCCACTCAATCATTTTTTCATATTTAAACCAGAAGTCTTGGTATGCTAAGACATATTTATACCTATCACAGTAAATAAGGTTAAAAAGATTGTCGTTACGTGTGATTTTATAATAACTTCCAAATTCCTCTATATTTTTAAACCAAAAACTTTTATCACATATAAAAGAACCATATTGGGTAATAAGTGTAAAAAGACCATCTTCGCGTGTTAGTTTAAAAAAGATACAATTATCCATATTTTTGTATTTCTTATATTCCTTAAACCACGTTTTATCGTCAAATAATAAGGAACCATCAGAAGAATGAATTAAAGTAAAAAGACCTTTACTATTATATACTTTTATTAATCTGTCATTAGCAAAAGTTTCCACTTTTGTTACATCATTAATTGTTTGTATAGTTTTCATGAAAAACAACTCCTTAAATTTAATTTGTTTTGGATATTTGCTTATTGTCAACTATTATATAATTTTAGTATTTGAAAGTCAAGAAAAAACTTGAATTTTATATTCCTTTGTGATATCATTTGTGTATAAAATGGGAGAACAATTATGAATAAAATAAATATAAATGATTTTACATTAGAAGAACTTGAAGAATATATAGTATCTTTAGGAGAAAAAAAGTTCCATGCAAAACAGATATTTAAATGGATACATAAAGTTAAGCTATTAAGCTTTGATGATATGAGTGATATATCTAAATCACTTAGAGATAAATTAAAAGAAAATACGTATATATTAAATATGGAAGTTTTAGAATGCCAAAAATCAAAAAAAGATGGCACTATGAAATTTTTGATAGGACTTGATGATAGATGTGCAATTGAGTCAGTGTTTATGAGATACAATCATGGAAATACGTTATGCGTATCAACACAAGTTGGATGTAAAATGGGATGTAAATTTTGTGCTTCGACTAAAGAGGGATTTGAAAGAAGCCTTAGAGCCTCTGAAATAGAAGGACAGATTTTAACAGTAGAAAGGTATACTGGCGAAAAAATATCAAATGTTGTATATATGGGAATAGGTGAACCTTTAGATAATTATGATAATACAGTAAAATCAATAAGAATAATCAATAACGCACAAGGATTAAATATAGGTGCAAGACACATAAGTCTTTCTACATGTGGACTTGTTCCAAATATATACAGGCTTGCTGACGAGAATATACAATGTACTCTTTCAATTTCACTTCATGCGACAACTGATGAAAAAAGACGTGATATAATGCCGATTGCAAATAGATATACTATAGAAGAATTAATTAATGCATGTAAACATTATATAAAAAAGACAGGAAGAAGAATAAGTTTTGAATATGCTTTAATATATGGAAAAAATGATAGTTATGAGGATGCACTAGCTTTAGCAAAATTACTTCGAGGAATGATAGCTCATGTAAATCTTATACCAGTAAATGAAATCAAGGAAAAAGAATATAAAAAAGCAAGTGAAAAATCAATAGAAAAATTCATGAATACTTTAAATTCTATGGGCATAGTTACTACCGTAAGGAGAGAACTAGGATCTGATATTGATGCTGCATGTGGTCAACTTAGAAAAAAATATATAGAAAATAACAATAAATTGCAATAACTATTGAAAAAAGTTTTTTTAAAATATATAATATATAAAAAATAGAGGTGAAGTATGGAGTTTGTTACAAAAACAGACGTAGGTATTAAAAGAAAAAATAACGAGGATAGTTTTTTTGCTAAAACATATAATGAGAATGTTTCGCTTTTCATAGTTGCAGATGGACTAGGTGGCTATGAAGGCGGAGAAATTGCAAGTAAACTACTTACTATAAAAATATCTAGATATTTTGAGGATCATATAAATGATAATTTAAAAAATGATAAGGTAGTAAAAAATATTTTACTAACAGCTCTTGATGATACAAATAACCAAATATATAAAATGGAAAAGTCTAGTGAAAAATATAATGGTATGGGAACTACTATAGTACTTGTTGCTGTTATATTTGGTAAGATATATTATCTTTCTGTGGGTGATAGTAGACTTTACTATATAAATAGTGAAAGGTCAACTATTAAACAGATAACAGAAGATGATACATATGTTAATACGTTACTTAAAACAAATGTAATAGAAGAAAATGAGGCTAAAAATCATCCTCAAAAGCATGTTTTAACTAAAGCTGTAGGAGTATTTAAGGAAATAAAAGCAGAAATAAATATACTAAAAGAAAAAACAGGTTACCTTCTACTTTGTACTGATGGACTTACAAATATGTTAGATAATGAGAGTATATTACAAACTTTAAATTGCTGTGAATTTAAAAATGTAGCAGATGAGTATATAAAGAAAGCAAATAGTAATGGTGGGGTTGATAACACAACCGTTGTAGTAATAAGACTATAAAGGGGAGATTAATTTAATATGGATATGATTGGTAAAATGCTTGGTGGAAGATATGAAATTTTAGAAAAAATTGGCGAAGGAGGAATGGCAGAAGTATACAAAGCCAAATGTCATCTTTTAAACCGATATGTTGCAGTAAAAATTTTAAAGCCAGAATATTCTAAAGATGAGACTTTTGTTAAAAGATTTAGAAGAGAAGCACAGTCTGCAGCATCTCTTACACATGCAAATATTGTATCAGTATATGATGTTGGAAGTGAAGATGGAATAAATTATATAGTAATGGAACTTTTAGAAACAAAGACATTAAAAGACTATATAGAAGAACATGGAGCTATGCCATCAGATTTAGTTTTGAAAATTTCTGCTCAGATTGCATCTGCTTTAGAAACAGCACATAAAGCACATATTATACATAGAGATATAAAACCTCAAAATATAGTACTTAACAAAAATATGGTAGCAAAAGTAACAGATTTTGGTATAGCAAAAATAACAAATGTTCCAAGTGCAACAATAACAAGTTTTGGTAGCACAATGGGATCTGTACATTATTTTTCACCAGAACATGCCAAAGGTGGTTACACAGATGAAAAGTCTGATATTTATTCTTTAGGTGTAGTAATGTATGAGATGGCAACAGGAAAACTTCCTTTTGATGCTGATTCACCAGTATCTGTCGCATTAAAACAAATACAAGAAGAGCCTATATCTCCAATAGAAGTAAATCCAAAAGTAACACCAGCTTTAAATCAAATAATACTTAAAGCTTTACAAAAAAGCACAGCATTAAGATATCAAAGTGCTACTGAGCTTATATCAGATATTTCTCAAGCTTTGCTAAAACCTAATTCATTAATATTAAGACCTGTATCTTCTGTAGAAGCGGGTGCAACTCAAGTTATACCTATACTTGATAATGTAGATGAAGAAGAAGCAGTTCCAAATTTAAGAACTAGAGAACCAAGACGTGCAAATGTTATTTCAACTAGAGATGCTATTAAAGAAGATAATTTTGCTAATAATGTAAATGGTGAAAAAACAAAAAAAGATGATCTTAAGAAAAAGAATAATAAAAAAATAATAATTATTAGTATAATTGCAGCTGTAGTTTTAATTGGAGCTGTAGTTGGAATTTTGGTATATAACAATTCTAAGAAACAAGCTGAGGCAAATAGAGAAATAGAAATACCTAACTTAATAGGTAGAGTTTTTGATGAAGTAGTAGATGAATATTCAAAACAAGGAATAGAGATAATAAAAGATAAGGTTGAATATAGCTCTGAACAGCCGGAAGGAGCTATAATTTCTCAAACACCAGAGAAGGGGACTAAAACTAAAGATAAAAAAATAAAAGTAGTTGTAAGTAAAGGCGAAAAGATGGTAGAAGTTCCTGATGTTACTGGAAAGGATATAAAAGTTGCAACTTATGAGTTGGAAGATACTTTAGGATTTGTAGTAGAAAGAGAAGATGTAGTAAATGAAAAGGTAGCTTCTGGCATCATTATTTCTCAGAGTGCAAAAAAAGGTGAAACTTTATCATATGGTTCTACTATAAAACTACAAGTAAGTAAGGGTGATGGCAAAGAAACCGTTGTTGTTCCAAATGTTTTAGAAAAAACGGAAGCTGATGCAAAAAGTGCTTTAGAAGCTTTGGGACTTTCTGTAAATGTAAAATATTCTGAAGATAAAACTAAGTCAAATGGAGTTGTAATAGCACAAAGTTATCCGCAAAATCAAACTTTAAAACAAGGAACACTAATTGATATAACTATAAATAAAATATTACTTACAAAGACTGTAGTACTTGATTTGTTAGAGCTTCAAGGTGGTGCGCCAATGGATACTGAGACTATAGACGTTAAAGTTACAGCAAGTATAGATGGAGGAGCATATAATACTGTTTATAACCAAAGTATAGATCCAAGTACAAAAAATGTTTCAATTGAGATTAATGGATATAATAACGCTACTTTAAAAGTATTTTTGAATTCAAAACAAGTAAAAGAATTTACAGTAAGTTTTAATTAATAGTTTGAGTTAAACATTAATTATTAGTTAAAATAAGTTTAGCTATATAAATATTTAATAGCAGTAGCGTTAGAAAAAGATAAAGACAGATTTAATGATATAAAAGTACTCATATATTACTAATTATATTTATGAGTACTTTTAGTTGTAATATGAAGTAAGGTGATAACTTGAAAGCACGTATAAAAGAAATAGCTCTTAATAAATATATTTTAGAGGACATAGATACTAAAGAAGAAATAATAGCAAGTATTAGAGGAAATACTAAAAAGAAAGGTAGTATATTAGTAGGGGATTTGGTTGAAGTTAAAAAATCATATGATAGATATATGATAGAAGAAATTCTAGATAGAAAAAATTATCTTATACGTCCTCCTGTTGCAAATATTGATAACTTAGTAATTGTTCTATCGCTTGCAAATCCAAAACCTGATTTTTTTCTTTTAGATAAGCAAATTGTATTATGTATGAGTAAAAATATTACACCAATAATTGTAATAAATAAAGTTGACCTTAACTTAACTGATAAAACAAGAAAAGATATTTCATATTTAAGAAATGTATATATGAAACTTGGTATTAAGTTGATTGAAGTAAGCAGTAAAGATGGTACAGGAATTAATAAACTAAAAGAGGCTTTAAAAAATAAAATATCTGCTTTTTCGGGAAATTCTGGAGTTGGAAAATCCAGTATAATAAATGCAATATTTAAGGATAAAATAGACAAAGCTATAGTTTCAGACGTTGCAAGAAGAACAAATAGAGGGAAGCATACTACAAAACATGTAAGAATATATAAAAATGGTGAAATGTATATACTTGATACACCAGGCTTTTCAAGTTATGAGTTATATGATATAGATTACAAAAATTTAAAAGATTTTTATCCTGATTTTAAGGAATTTGAATGTGAATATCTAGATTGTAATCATATAAATGAAGAAGATGATGTTTGTAAAGTAAAAGAAGCATTAAAAAAAGATTTAATTGATAAAGATAGATATGAACGATATACACAGTTGTTTAATAAGTTAAAAGAGCAATATGATAAAAAGTATAGGTAAAGAAGGCGATATGTATGAAAAATAACATTTCAGTATCAATATTAGATGCAAAAGATAAGATAAATTTTCTTGATGATTTAAAAAAAGTACAAAATCAAATTTTAAGTCTAAAAGTAAGAACTAATATTTTTGATATGTTTATACATTTTGATGTAATGGATAAAAAATTTGTACCAAATGAGGGTATAGATTTAAAATACATAGAAGATGTAAAAAAAAGAGGTTTTTATGCTGATGTACATCTTATGGTTGCAAATCCCTATACAGATGGATATATAGATAAAGCTATAAGTTTAGGAGCAGATAATATAACTATACATTATGAAACAAAAAATTTTGAGGATGATTTAAAATATCTTTTAAAGAAGAAAAAAGAATTAAAGGAAAAGGAAAATAGAGATTTATCAGTAGGTATATCATTAAAACCCAAAACGAAAATTAGTGTATTAAAAAAATATATATCGAAAATAGATAAAGTCTTACTTATGAGTGTAGAACCAGGAAAAGGTGGGCAGAAATATATTGAAAGTACAACTGATAAGATAATATTTTTTAAAAATAACTATAAAAACGTGATACTTCAAGTGGATGGTGGTATAAATGTAAATACAGTGCCAGAAACACTAAGAAATAATATAGATAGCGTAGTTATTGGAAGTTATTTAAGTAAATATTTAAGTTATGATGAATTATATAATAAGTTAATATTATTAAATTGTATATATACTATTGAAAAAGCACCTAGAAAAGCAAATTTAAAACTTGATACAACAACACTCCAAATTGTTCCTGGTGGCTATGGTGAAGATGATATTTTGCTTGGAATAAATGTTCCGGATATAAGGAAATGTGCAGCTTTATGGTATAAATATATTAATATAGAAAATTTATCTTATTTTATTACTTCAAAGTACCATGATTATAGAAGATTTGCTATATTTTGTATAATTAATAAAATAAATGTGCTATATAAATCAGTAATAAAAAGTAAAAAAGACAGAAATTCTTTAAAAGAATTAAAGGAGATATTTAATTTTTTTGAAGCAAATATAGAATATGTAAATAACTGGGATCTTACTGATGTGTCTGGACCTAACATATTAGCATATAATCTATATATTTTAAATGAAAAGCAAAGAAAGAAAAAGATTTTAAAATATTTAAATAGTAAAAATTTTTGGATAAAAAGAATAGGTATTGTATCAATGTTAAATTTTGTAAGAAATGGTAATTTAGAACTTCCACTAGAAGTTTGTAATTATGTATTATATGATGAATTTCACCTATTTCAAAAAGCAACTGGTTGGGTATTAAGAGAATTATACAAAAAAGAGCCAAAAGTTATTGTAGAATATTTATATGATAAAAATATTAATAGGCGATTACCAAGTATATTATTATCTTATGCCTGTGAAAAGATGTCAAATGCAGAAAAAGAAAAAATAAAAAATGATATATAACTGGAGGATAATATGATTGGAATAATTGGTGCTATGGAATTAGAAATACAAAAGTTAATTTCTGATTTGGAAGAAAAGGAAGTTAAAGAAATTGCTTTTTTAGAATTTTATACTGGAAAGCTATATTCTAAAGATGTTGTCATAGTAAAATCAAATGAGGGTAAAGTAAATTCTGCTATAGCAACACAAATTTTAATTTCAAATTTTGATGTTTCATATATTTTAAATGTTGGAGTAGCAGGTGCCTTGGATAAAACTCTTAATATTTACGATATTGCTATTTCTAGTAATACTGTAGAATTCGATCAAGACGTAACAGCTTTAGGATACAAAAAAGGATATACCTTTGGTCTAGATTTAATATATATTGATGCATATATAAATATTGTAGAAAAAATAAATAAAATTTGTAATAAGTTAAAACTTACATCTAAAATCGGAACAATAATATCTTCAGATAAATTTATTGTAAATAAAAAAGAAAAGATAATGTTAGAAAATGAATTTAATGCTATTGCAGTAGATATGGAAAGTGCTAGTATAAATCATGTGGCAAAACTTAATAATATACCTTTTGTAGCCTTAAGAGTAATTTCTGATAGTGGAAATAACATAGAATATGTAAAATTTGCAAATAAAGCTGTAGATAATATTTCTAAAATATTAAAAGAATTTTTCAAGGAGGAGTGTATATGAAAAAAATAGCAATAATGACTGCGGGAGGAGACTGTGCAGGGCTTAATGCAGCAATAAAAGCTGTAGTTATGGCAGCAATCAAAAAAAATATTGTAGTGGTTGGCATCATTGATGGATTTATAGGATTTGTTGAAAGAAAATATATGGTACTAGATAGTAAAACTGTAGAAAATATAGAAAGACAAGGTGGAACAATACTTGGTTCTTCAAATAAAGAATGTCCTTTTCATTATCCAAGTAAAGAAAAAGAAGGTGTTTTTGAAGATAGAGTTGCTGATTCAATAGAGGCATTAAAAAAAATTGGTGTAGAGGGTATGATAGTAATTGGTGGAGATGGAACACTTGATTCAGCTAGGGTTATAGATGAAGCTGGAATGCCTACAATAGGAATACCAAAAACCATTGATAACGATATGATTGCAAGTAATCCAACAATTGGTTTTGATACAGGAGTTGAAAATGCTGTAGAAGCAATCCGTAAGATAAAAACTACTGCTGCATCTCATAGAAGAGTTATGGTTGTTGAAATGATGGGAAGAACATCTGGTTACCTTACACTATATAGTGGATTTGCTGCTGGTGCTGATATTATACTTTTGCCAGAAAGAGATTATGATTTTAAAGTTGTATGTAATAAGGTAAAAGAAATAATGAATACTGATAAACGCTATGTTATAATTGCTGTATCTGAAGCTTGTAAAGAAAATGGAAAAGAAGAAACAATTTCTAAAGTTATAAAAGATAGTTTTGAACAAAAAAGATTTGGTGGAATTGCTGCTAAATTATCAGCTGAGATAGAAGAGACAACTGGATATGAATCAAGACCTATGGTACTTGGTCATCTGCAAAGAGGAGGAGACCCTTGTGCATCTGATATAATTCTTGGAGCAAGACTTGGTGACTATGCTTTAAACTTACTTGCTGATAATAGACATGGATATATAGTTGGAGTAAACCAAAATGAGATACAAAAAATGAAATTTCCTAAAGAAAGAGTACCTAGATTACTAGATTTGGAAAATGATGATATATATAGGACTGCTAAAGATATGGGAATTTGTTTTGGAATATAAAAAAACAAATATATTAAATTTATAAATAATTGATATTATTAATTAAAAAAAGCGAAGTTCCTGATTCATATTAAGAATTCGGGGGCTTTTTTTATATCAATTTTCTTAATAATATTTGGCAATTTTAGCTTTATATAAAAATTGTCCTAATTGTTAGAAATCAACAATTAGGACGTAACAAGTTATGTTTATTGATTATATGAGATGTGTGGTGTGCTTGAAATAAAGGATGAAGATCATAGAATGAGCAAATTGCCTAATTAGGGAAAAACGTAAAAAAGCTTGATAATAAATAGATACAAGGTTAGTATTAATGAATTTTAATGTTAAAGTGTGAAATAAAAACGAAAAAGTAATTTTTTTAAAGAACTTTTTCGCTTTTTATTTTTTTGACTAAAAGAACAACAATTTATAGGGTTGAAACTATTGGAAATTTTTTAGTTTTGTTATATAATATAGATAGTAAAAAATTAATTAAGAATGGAGTGAATTTATTGAATTTACAACAAATAGATATGTACCTTGAAACTAAGTTGAAACAAGATAAAAATTATGTTGTATTTACTTTCTATGATTTGAGAGTAAAACTCGGCTTAACTTCTAAAGAAACATATAATTTTCTCCATTTAGTGAGTATAAAATTAGAAAATAATAATTATAAAATATATAGAACAGGACAGGAGTATTATTATGATGGAAAAAAGAAAGTTGAAGACAATCAACTAATGGTAGCTATAAAAGAAAGGAATTAAAAATATGTCAAATAATAAAGATTTATTATCTCAAATAGGTCGGAGTATATATTATATATAAATAAAGATGGGAAATATTAGCAGGAATTATTCTTTTTGTAGCAATCTATTTTATTGTATCTCCTCAAGTAGATAAAGAATACCAACAATACGGATATATAGGTCTAGCAGACAATATAAAATATGATGAATATACTGGAGAAATAATTCCAAAAGAGCAAATATTAACATACGATAATAGTAGTAAATACATTATAAATTCAAAAGGAAGAAAGGTGACATTTGAAGATATTCAAGAACTTATAAATCAATATGCTAGTATTCAGGGAAGTTTTGCAAGCTTTAAATCAGATAAAGTAGAGGCTTTAGACAATATTTGTAATACACTTTTAAGAGAGTATTTAGACTTAGATTATGAAATTATTCCTTTTGGTGGAGAAAATTCAAATAATTATAGATTTCAAATTAGAGGAGACTTTGAAGATTCATATTATTCGTGGTTCTCAACTCCTTCAGACTTAAAAAGTCTAGTTAAAGAAGTTATAAATAATAAATATAAAAGTAGTTTTTAAAGGAAGTGTAATATGAAAGTATTAGATAATAGAATAAATAAATTCGGAGATGATTTGAAAGAAGAATTAAAAGTAGGAGATAAATGTAATATTGCATCAGCAGTTTTCTCTATGTATAGTTATCAAGAATTAAAAAAGCAATTAAACTCAATAGATGAATTTAATTTTATTTTTACAAACCCAACATTTATAAAAGAAAAAAAAGAACAAAAACAAGAAAGATTATTTGAACTTAATAATTATAAAAGAGAAAAAAGTTTAGTTGGATCTGAATTTGAAATAAAATTAAAAAATAAATTAAATGGAAAAGCAATTGCGAAAGAATGTGCCAATTGGATTAAAGGAAAAGCAAAATTTAAGAGTAATATAAACAATAATCCAATCCAAAAATTTATGAATATTGATGATAAAGTTACTTATCTTAATGTTGATGAGTTTTCTTCAGCAGGACTAGGTTATCAAAAAGATAATACAATATTTAATCCTGTTACAAAAATAGATGATAATTATGATATAACAAAAGGTTATTTAAGTTCTTTTAATGAAATATGGAATAATGAAGAGTTATTAAAAGATGTTACAGATGATGTTGTAGATTATATATCAGATTTATATAAAGAAAATTCACCAGAATTTATATACTATGTTATTTTATATAATATTTTCAACGAATTCTTATTAGATGTATCCGAAGACGATTTAGCAAATGAAAAGGTTGGATTTAAGGAGTCTGTAATTTGGAATACTTTATATGACTTCCAAAAAGATGCAGTTCTTGGAATTATAAATAAATTAGAAAAATACAATGGTTGTATTTTAGCTGATAGTGTTGGATTAGGAAAAACATTCACAGCACTTGCAGTTATTAAATATTATCAAGAAAGAAATAAAAGTATATTAGTTTTATGCCCTAAAAAGTTATCAGAAAACTGGAATACATATAAAACTAACTATAAAGATAATATACTTCAAGCAGATAGATTTAATTATGATGTTCTTTATCATACTGATTTATCAAGGAAAAAAGGATTTTCTAATGGAAATGATTTAAGTAGAATTAATTGGGGAAATTATGATTTAGTTGTAATAGATGAATCTCATAATTTTAGAAATAATAATGCAAGAAATGATAGAGAAACAAGATATACAAGATTGCTTAATAATGTAATGAAAGCAGGAGTAAAAACTAAAGTATTAATGTTATCTGCAACACCTGTTAATAATAGATTTACTGATTTGAAAAATCAATTAGCTTTAGCTTATGAAGGAAACACTGATAAGATAGATGAAAATATTAGTAAAACAAAATCAATAGATACAATACTAAAAAATGCTCAATCAGTATTTAATGAGTGGTCTAAACTTCCAATAGAAGAAAGAAATTCTAAAACTTTGCTAAATCAATTGAATAAAGACTTTGACTTTTTTAAATTATTAGATAGTGTTACTATTGCAAGAAGTAGAAATCATATTCAAAAATACTATGATATGAACAAAATAGGAAGATTTCCAACAAGATTAAAACCAATAAGTAAAACTACCGAACTTACAGATATACCTAATTTTTATTCAATACATGAGATTTACGAAATGTTATCAAAACTTAATATGTGTGTATATACACCATTTGCTTATATATTGCCAACTAAAATTGAAAAATATGAAGAAATGTATGATACAAAAGTTAAGGGAGGAAGGGTAACATTAAAACAGAAGGATCGTGAGAGCAGTTTACAAATATTAATGAGAGTTAATTTGCTTAAAAGACTTGAAAGTTCAGTTGATTCCTTTAGAATTACGATAAATAAGGTTCTAGGATTTATAAACACAACTATATCATCAATAGAAGAATTTGAACGAAACGGAAGAACTTTTGATTTTTCAAATATTGATGCAACTAACTTTGATGAAGATGATGATATTGAAGAATTACTAGAAAATGATTTTCAAATAGGTAATAAAGTAAAAATTGACTTACAAGATATGAATACATTAGGATGGAAACAAGACTTACAAGCTGACCAAATTATACTTAATAAATTATTAAATGAATTTAAGAGAATACAACCAAATAATGACTTAAAACTTACAGAACTTGTAAATACAATTAGAAATAAAATCGAAAATCCTATAAATAGTGATAATAAAAAAGTAGTAATATTTAGTGCATTTGCAGATACTGCTGATTATATTTATGAGAATGTTAGCAAAGTTATAAAAATGGAATATGGAGTTAATACTGCATTAGTTACAGGTTCTGGAAATAATAAATGTACAATTAATATTAATAAAGATTTTAACAATCTCTTAACAAATTTTTCTCCAATATCAAAACATAGAGATTTAATATTAGGGGAAAATGCAAATGATAATATTGATATTTTAATTGCTACAGATTGTATTTCAGAAGGACAAAACCTACAAGATTGTGATTATTTAATAAACTATGATATACATTGGAATCCTGTTAGAATAATTCAAAGATTTGGAAGAATTGATAGAATAGGTTCAAGTAATCAAGTAATACAATTAGTTAATTTTTGGCCTAATATGAATCTTGACGATTATATTAATTTAAAAAATAGAGTAGAGAGCAGAATGTATATGTTAGATATTTCTGCAACAGGAGAAGATAATGTACTTACTAATCAGTCAACGGATATGGAATATAGAAAATCACAATTACAAAAGTTAAAAGAAGAAGTTGTTGATTTAGAAGACATGAATACTGGAGTTTCAATTACTGATTTAGGATTAAATGATTTTAGAATGGATCTACTTGAATATATAAATAAAAATGGGAATTTAGACTATGTAGTTAATGGACTACATTCAGTTGTAAAATCTGATGAAGAAAATGGTGTGCCAAAAGGAACAATATTTATATTAAAGAATATTAATTCAAATGTAAATATTGAAAATACAAATCAATTACACCCATTTTATATAGTATATATTAGCGAAGATGGACAAGTAGTATCTAATCATTTGAATGTTAAAAATACATTAGATTTAATTAGATATATTTCGAAAGGAAATAAAGAACCTATAAAAGAGGCTTATGAATATTTTAATGATATTACTAATGATGGTAATAATATGGAAAAGTATTCAGAATTATTAAATGCAAGTATAGAATCTATAATAAATGTAAAAGAAGAAAGCGATATTGATAGCTTATTTAGGAGAGGAGGAACTACAATGCTTAAAAATGATATTACAGGATTAGAAGATTTTGAATTAATAGCATTTGTAGTGATTGTGTAATGATAGAATTGCCAAAAGCATGTGTAGTTGATAAATTTATACCCAAAAAGACTTTTTATGAAAAAGTTAATATTCCTAACTCAATTAGAGAGGAATTTGTTGATAAATTAAGTAAAATATATTGGAAGTATAAAATTTCAGAAGATACAATAAATGTTTCTAAAACAGAAAATGTTGAAGAAATAGAAATATTTGAACTTGAATTGAAAGAAAAATATAATTGCAAGAATGTGATTAGAATAATAACTAAAAACATTCCTTATCCAATATTGTTTTTCATAAAGTATGAAAATGATTTTCAATATGCTATTAAATACAATGATGAAATTTATTTTAGTAGTTGGAATGATAGTAGTTCTTTTACTTTCAGTGGATTAAATCTCGAAGTGGTTTATGATAATCTAGTAAAAACAATTACAAATATTGATAATTCAGTAAAGGATTTAGATAGTGTAATTCAAAGACAGAATGAAATATTAAAACTCGAAAATGAAATAAAGAAACTTGAAAGTAAAATTCATTCTGAAAAGCAGTTTAACATTAAAGTTCAATATAATGAACAAATATCAAAAATAAAAAAAGAAATTGAGGAGTTGAAAAAAAATGGAGAATAAAGAAATTCAAAGATTAGACATGAAATCTTATGATATTACAAATAGTAATATTAATAAAATTGAAAAATTATTTCCGAATGTAGTTAAAGAAGGAAAGATAGATTTTGAAGCATTAAGACAAGAGCTTTCAAAAGAAATAATTGGTAATGATAAAGAAAGATATCAAATAACTTGGGCAGGAAAGGAAAAGGCAATTATAGATGCTAATACTGCAATTAATAAAACACTTCTTCCTCAAATTTCGAAATCTGTTGATTTTGAAAACACTAAAAATATATATATAGAGGGCGACAATCTTGAGGTATTAAAACTATTACAAGAATCATACCTTAATAAAATCAAATGTATATATATTGATCCACCTTATAATACAGGAAATGATTTTATATACAATGATAGTTTTAACAGAGAGAGTGTTGAAGAATTAGAAGAATCAGGTCAAATCGACGAATATAATAATAAGCTAATTTCTAATTCTAACTCAAATGGAAGATTCCATTCCGATTGGCTTTCTATGATGTATTCTAGATTAAGATTAGCTAGAAATATATTATCGCCTGAAGGGGTATTATTCATAAGTATAGATGATAATGAAGTAACAAATACTATAAAAATCTGTAATGAAATATTTGGAGAAAGAAACTTTTTGTTACAGATAACAAATATTTCAAATCCAAGAGGTAGACAAACAACAAGATTACCATTTGCATTAATGCATGAATATATAATAGTTTATTGCAAAGATATCGATAAAGTTGAGTTATATGGTCAAAAAATGGATGATGAGCATTTATCAGAATATAAATTAGAAGATGATAATGGAAAATACAGATTATTAGGATTGAGAAAAAGAGGAACTGCATCAGATAGAAAAGATCGACCAAATCTATTTTATCCTATATACTATAGTGAACAAACTCAAGAACTTACAACAGAGTATAAAGAGGGATATATTGAAATATTACCTAAAAAAGAAGATTTATCAGATGGTGTCTGGAGATGGCAAAAATCTAAAGTAGAAGCTGATAAAAATCAACTTGTTGTAAAAAGTGTAAGAAGAAAAAATGGAGATGTTGAATTAGACATTTATGTTAAAGACTACTTAAACAAATATGGTGATGAAGAAAGAAAAGCAAAACTAAAATCAATTTTTAATGATAAAAAGTATAATAACGAAAGAGGAACAGAAACAGTAAAAGAATTATTTGAAGGTAAAAAATATTTTTCTTTTCCAAAACCAGTAGATACAATTAAAGATTTAATTGAATTTGGTGCAAAAGATTCTGACATAGTTTGTGATTTCTTTAGTGGCTCTGGAACAACTGCTCAAGCAGTTATGGAACTAAATAGTGATAAAAATTACAATTTAAGCTATCTTTTAGTTCAACTTCCTGAAAAATGTTCAGAAGATACTGATGCATATAAAGATGGATACAAAACAATTTGTGA
Organism: uncultured Clostridium sp.; assembly: GCA_964617175.1. Taxonomy (GTDB): domain Bacteria; phylum Bacillota; class Clostridia; order TANB77; family CAG-465; genus CAG-465. The sequence continues at coordinate 7,431 of CAZTVT010000004.1, read as the reverse complement.
TCTAGGAGAAGAAAGGATAAGAAGAGCAGCGAAGAAAATAAAAGAAGAAACTAATGCAGATATAGATTATGGATTTAGAGTTTACAAAGTTGATTCATCTAATATGAAAGATGTTTATTATGAACCTTCAAAATTAAATCAAGCACAACTTAATATGTTTGAATCTAACATAAAAGAAGATAGAACATCAGAAGATTTATTAACACAAGTAATATTGGATTTAGGTTTAACTTTAGACTTAAGTATAGAAGAAAGAAACATATTAAATAATAAAGTTTATTTCGTGGCAGGAAATAGTTTAGTGGCTTGTTTTGATAATCAAATCAATATAGACATCATAAATAAGATATGTGATGAAAAGCCATTAAAAATTGTATTTAAGGAAAGCTCTTTTAAAAATGATAGCGAAAAAATTAATATTTTAGAAAGAATTAATAAATATAAGAAAGATAATAATATAAATGAAGAAATAGTATATGTTATTTAGGAGTTGAAACAGATGAAATTAAAATTTAAGAGGCAACAATATCAAGAAAATGCAGCTCAAGCAGTAGTAAAATGCTTTGAAGGACAATCAAATGGATTTAGAAGAGATTTAATTGGTAGAAGAGAAAAAGAAATTAATTTATTAAACTGGAATGAGTCTGCTACTGAAGATATTATCTCTTTTGGAAATAAAAAAATTGAACTGCTTTCTGAAGATATTAGAAAAAATATAAGGAATGTTCAAAAACAAAATAATTTAGATTATACCGATAATGCAGGTACAATGAATTATTCTATTGAAATGGAAACAGGAACAGGAAAAACTTATACATATATAAAAACAATGTATGAATTAAATAAGGCTTATGGATGGAGCAAGTTTATTGTTATGACACCTAGTATTGCTATTAGAGAGGGAGTATTAAAATCCTTCCAAATAACTGAAGACCATTTTCAAGAAATGTATGGAAAGAAAATAAGATATTTTGTATATAATTCAAACAATTCATCAAACTTGTCTAACATAAATAATTTTGCTGAAGATAATAATATTCAAGTAATGATTATTAATTATCAAGCTTTTAATACTCGTTCAAAAGAGAATAGAAAAATATATGAAGAATTAGATGAATTGCAGTCAAGAAAACCAATAGATGTTATAAAATCTACTAATCCAATACTTATAGTAGATGAACCTCAAAAAATGGGTAAAACAGAGGCGTTATTAAAAGAATTTAATCCTTTATTTATATTAAGATATTCTGCAACTCATAAAGATGATTTTAAATATAATATGATATATAGATTAGATGCAGTAGATGCTTACAATCAAAAACTTGTTAAGAAGATAAATGTAAAAGGAATTGAAATTCTAAATGATAAATCTGAAAGTACATATTTATATTTAGAGGGAGTCGAAATAAGTAAATCTGATCCTGTTGCAAAAATTGAAATGGAAGTAAAATCAGCAACAGGAACAAAGAAGGTTATGAAAAAATTAAAGCAAGGTGCTAACTTGTATGAACTTTCTGATGGATTAGAACAGTATAAAGGATATGTTATAAGCGAAATTGATGCTAGAAATTCACAATATGATAAAGTTTCATTTACTAATGGAGAAGAACTTATTACAGGTCAAGTTATAGGAAATGCTGAAGAAAATTATATGGCAAGAATTCAAATTAGAGAAACTATAAAATCTCATTTTGAAAAAGAAAAAGAATATTATAAAAAAGGAATCAAAGTTTTATCATTATTTTTTATCGATGAAGTTGCTAAATATAAAGTTTATGATGAGTCTAAAAAAGCTCATAATGGAGAATATGCAAAAATATTTGAGGAAGAGTATAACAATATATATAACGAATATTATAACTTCTTAGATGAAGATTATAAAAAATATCTTGATAATTTAAGAGGTAAAAAAGTATATAGTGGTTATTTTTCAGTTGATAAGAAGGCTTCAAAAGGACTTTCAAAAGATGAATTAGTATATATTGATTCTAAAATAGACGATAAAAAATATGGAACAAGTTCAGATGAAGATGCTTATGATTTGATTATGAAAGATAAGGAAAGATTGCTTTCATTAGAAGAACCTGTTAGATTTATCTTTTCACATTCAGCATTAAGAGAAGGATGGGACAATCCTAATATATTTCAAATATGCACATTAAAGAAAAGCAATTCTGAAATTAGTAAAAGACAAGAAATAGGTAGAGGTCTTCGTATATGTGTCAATAATTCAGGAGATAGAATGGATTATTCAACATTAGAAGATGATTTCTTTGGAATAAATAATTTGACTGTTATTGCAAGTGAAAGCTATGACTCTTTTGCTAAATCATTACAAAGAGAAATTGCAGAAAACTTATCAAGAAAGTCATATACTACATTTTCAAATAAACAATTTGAAGGAAAGGTTCTTAATAATCTTAATGGAGAGGCAAAACCTTTAGATGAAAGAGCTGTAAATCAAATATATAGAAGTTTTATGAAAAATGATTATATAGATGATGATGATAATATAACTGATAAATTAAAAGAGGATATAGCGAATGATAATGTAATAGTACCTGAAGAATTTGAAAACTTTAAAGAAGAATATGTAAATTTAGTAAAAGGTTTATATACTGATATTGTTGTTCCAATTGAAAATGTAGGAAAGAAAAATATAAGAGAATTAAAACCAAATGATAATTTTAATAAACAAGAATTTCAAGACTTATGGAATAAAATAAATATAAAAACTATTTATGAAGTTGATTTTAACTCACAAGAACTAATAGATAAGGCTGTTGCAAAACTAAATACTCATTTACAAATAACTAAAATGAAAGTAAGAATATCACAAGGAAGCCAAAACGAAGGAATGACAGCAGATCAACTAAAAAATGAAAATGCAATGAAATCAACAGGAACAACAACTGAAATATATGATGACTTCGTACCTGTAACCACAAAATACGATTTAATTGGAAGTGTTGCTAAAGATACAGGGCTTACAAGACACACAATAGTAGAAATTCTTTCTAAAATAGAACCTAAAGTTTTTGCATTATATAAATATAATCCTGAAGAATTTATAAGAAGAGCAAGTAATCTTATAAATGAAGAAAAGGCTACAACAATTATAGATGGTATTACATATAATAAAACAGAAGATAAGTTTGATAATGAAATATTTACTATAAATAATGTAGATGGAAGAATAGGAGATAATGCATTTGAGGTTAAAAAACATATTTATGACTTCTTAATTACTGATGCAAAGAATGAAGAAAAATTTGCAAAAGATTTAGAAAATGGTGAAGTAACTGTTTATGCTAAACTTCCAAATGGATTTAAAATTCCTACACCTGTTGGAAATTACAATCCAGACTGGGCTATTGTTTTAGATAATAAAGATTTTAAATATGTTTATTTTATAGCAGAAACAAAAGGAAGTATGAGTACAACAGAATTAAGAGGAGTGGAAAAAGCAAAAATTGAATGTGCTAGAAAACATTTTCAGGCTATATGTAAAGATAATGTAAAATATGATGTTGTTGATTCATATCAATCATTAATCGACATTTTAACACAAAAATAATATTTTAGAGTACAAAGGAGGGAACTACAATATTTTGTAGTAATAATTATGGATAGTATGAATTATAATGAAATTTTTGATAAATTTACAACATCTTTTATTGGAAAAGAAATAAGGAAAGATGTTATATTAGATAAACTATCAAATAGTGATGATAAAGAAATAATTGAAAGATTTGTTACAAATATTTATATAAAGTATTCGGTAAAAGCAGACAATATAAATAAAAAAGCTGAAGAAAACTTTGAAGAAATACAAATAATAGAAGTTGATATTAATGATAGTCGAGCTATCTATGATATTTATGGAATATTGTTATCAATTATTCCTTATCCAATTTTAGCAATATTCAAGTATAAAGATAGAATTTCTTATGCAGTATCTAATAGAATATTAGATGAAGCCAGAAATAATAAAGGAAAAATATATACATCATATCTTATAAAAGAAGAAGATATATCTAGGTACTTAAAAATTGACATAGATAGTTGTCAAACAATGATAGATATATATAATAAATGGATTTCTAATATTGAAGATGTTGTGGCATATTATGAAAGATTAGATAGAGTTATAGAAATTATTGAGATTGGACTTCATATAAAAAGTAATGAAGTGTTAGAAAAATTAGAGAGCTATATCGCAAGAGATTGTGGAACATATAACATGAAACCAAAAGAAGGATGGAACTCTAAATTAGATAAGTATTCCGATAGCTTAACATTTTTTAAAAAAGTTGAAATACATATTTTATGGGAATATTTATCAGAAAATACATTTTTGAAAAATAAGCTAGAATATTTTACAGATTGGAATGAATTTAAGGAGGCCTGTTATTATAGCAATAGTATGAATGATTTATATTATAGCCAATATAATAGCAGAATGTCAAATAGTGATGAGTTTGAAGATGTATATGAGAATAAAAGAAATAAAAGATATTCAAATCGTAGTGCAAACATAAAGGTTGAAATAATAAAAAATGAGTCAAAACGAACCAATAATATAGATAATATAATTAACGAGTTAATAGAAGAAGTTAAAGAAACAGGAAGTATAACATATGATGATTTAGATGAAATTTTATCTGAAAAAATGGGTAAAGTTAATAAAAAAACATTAGATAAAGTATTTGATGCTTTTGAAAAAAATAATATAGAAGTATTAGATGATGAACTAGATGTTGAGTTTAACGAATATCAAGAACAATTATTACAAAAAATAGAAGATGAACCTACAATTTTAGAAGATGTTGATGCAGAAATTAAGGATAATGGTGCATTTATGCTACGAGCAATTAAAAAAGATAGTTTTTGCACAAGATATGCAAGTGATAGATTGAAAAATGATAGAGAGTTTATGTTGCAATTAAGCGAAATAGATGGTAGAGATTTGTCGTATGCAAGTGATGAGTTAAAATCTGATAAGGATTTTATTTTTAGTGCAGCTGAATATAGTATGTGGGCTCTAGCATTTGCAACAGATGAGTTGAGAGATGATAAAGAATTTGTAATGCAAATTGTTGAGAAAAATAGTTGGACATTAAAACATGCAAGTGATAGATTGAAAAATGATAAAGATGTAGTTCTTAAGGCAATAAAAAGAGATGGATGGTTTTTAGTATATGCAAGAAATGAATTAAGAAATAATAGAGAGTTTTTATTAGAAGCAGTAAAACATAATAAAGAATGTATTTTATTTGCAGATGATAGTCTAAAAAAAGAAATTTTAACAAATCTAGAAGAAAACAATCCATTAGATGAAGAACAAAAAGATAATGAAGAATTTATGCTAAAATTAATTAAGAAAGATTATTTCAACATTAGATATGCAAGTGATAGACTTAAGAATGATAGCAATTTTATCTTAAAATCGATAAAAGCAAGTGATGAAGGCTTTAAGTGTTTGGCATTTGCAAGTGACGAATTAAAAGCTGATAAAGAATTTATAATGAAAATATATAAGAAAATTGGCAATTATACTTTTGCACTTGCCAGTGAAACATTAAAGTGCGACAAAGACTTTATTTTAAGACTATTAAAGTTTAATTATCTAGACTTTGCATATATTTGGTATGAATTGAGATCAGACAGAGAATTTATGCTAAATGCAATTTCTGAAAATGGCGAAACTATTGAATTTGCAAATTATGAATTAAGAAATGATGAAGAATTTATGCTAAATGCTATAGAAAAAAATCATTTATGTTTTGTATATGCAAGTGATAAATTAAGAAACGATAAAGAGTTTATGCTAAAAGCAATTGATAAAAATTTCATGGTAATAGAACATGCAAAAAACATATTTAAGGATGACAAAGATATTATTTTAACAGCTTTAGAAAGAGATAGTTATGGATTATCACTATCACATGCGAGTGATAGATTAAGAAATGATGAAGAATTTATGCTGCAAGTTGTTGATGTAAATATTAAGGCATTGAAACATTTGAGTGATAAATTAAAAAATAATAGTGATTTTATGCTAAAAGCATTTGATAAAGATAATAGAAGTATAGAATATGCAAGTAATGAATTAAAATCAAATAAAGAATTTATGTCAAAAATTAATGAAAAAATTGATAAAAACATAATTTTAGAGTATAACTATGCATTTAAGGACGATTTCCTTGATAGAGATGAAAGCTATGGATTAGTTGGTTTTCTTGAAGAGAATGGCATAAGTATATTAGAAAAAGATGAATTTTGTATGAAAATTATAAACAGAGATACTGGGAAAATAGTAGAATGTAATCATACACCATTATATCTTGTAAATGAGGTATTGAATGAAGAAGACATGAAAGATACTGAATGGTTAATTGTTGAATGGAAATTACATTTATCTAACACAACTGCTGAAAGCTTAAAAGATTTTGATAGTTATATGAGGCGAATAAAATTACCATATAGTATTTATCAGAATAGTAATAAAGGAAAAAACATTATAATAGAATACACAAATGAAAATATTAGATTTGAAAAAGAAAAAAATCCTTTATATCAATATATTAATCAATATATTGATATAAGTAAAGATTATTCAATTATACAATTATACGATATACAACCTAGTATTATGATGGCTATAGCAAATACATTAAATTCCATAACTAAAGAATATAATATTGAATACAGAGATTTTATCGCTATACTACCGCAAAGATATGCTTTAGGAAACGCTTGGCATTATTCAATAGATAAAGACATTAACTACATATATATACTTGGATGGAATATCTTTAAAATACCAGATAATATTACAAAACAAATTGAAGATTACTTAAAAGAACATAATGTAAATTATTCTATTGATAAAAAGATAGACGATATAATACTTACCATGTATCCACGTGAAATAGAAGAAGTTAATTTTATAAATAATATTTTAGATTCAAATGAAATTGAATATGATTTTGAGGACATAGTTTCTGATTCATTGGAAAAAATTGAACAAGCACAAACAACTTTGTGGATGTTTGAAACAACTCAAGAAGAAAAAAAAGAAATATGCGAGATTTTAAGTGAGATTGATCAGAAAAGATTAAATAGACTAAAAGAGTGGGGAGCTCCAGATATTATAATTCAAAATGAGTTAGCACCTGTAAATTGTAATTATGGAATAATTGTAAATTCTAATTTACAAAGTTCAATTGAAAATATTTTGCAATCATTAAATTTTAAATACAGCATAGTGGATAAAGATGAATATATTATAGAAGACTAAATAGTTTATATTATAAAAAATTTAAACATAAACGAAATTAACTAAAGAAATTGGATTTATATCCATTGGTATCTACAATAGTAATTATATCGTATAATTTAACAAAAATATAAAAAGTAGAAAAAAGT
>CAZTVT010000003.1:0-35207 GCA_964617175.1 uncultured Clostridium sp. | reverse complement strand
ATCCTTATACATTCAACAAGATTATATAACACTGTATTAAGTCTATCTGTTTTTCCTTCTTTTCCAAGTACCCATGGCATTGATAAATCTATATATTTATTTGATTTATCAATTAGTTTCCAAATCTCAGATATAGCATCGTTTATTTTTAAATTATCCATAAATTCTTCAACTTTATTTACTGTATTTTTAGCAAGAGTTATTAATTCATTATCATAATCGTCTTTTACATTCCCCTTTTTTATTACACCTGAATTATACTTAGCTACCATTGCAGTTACACGACTTACTAAATTTCCTAGGTCATTAGATAAATCAGAGTTAGATTTCTCTAAAAATAATTCTTCAGAAAAATTACCATCCTGACCTAAAGTCATCTCATGAAGCAAAAAATACCTTACAGCATCTCTAGATGTAGCATTTATATACACCCTAGGATCTTTGTAATTTCCAAAAGATTTAGAAATTTTATTTCCATCTACTACAAGCCAACCATGACCGTATATTTTTTTTGGAATTGGCAAGTCAAGAGCCATAAGAAGTGCAGGCCATATCATAGCATGAAATCTAAATATTTCCTTTCCAACCAAATGTAAATCAGCAGGCCAATATTTCTCCATTTTAGCCGTATCATCAGTTAAATAGTCAAGACCAGATATATAGTTTGTTAATGCATCAATCCATACATATATTGTATGTTTAGGATCAAATGGAACTTTTATTCCCCATTTAACACCTGTTCTAGATACACACAAATCTTCTATTCCCTTATTAAAAAAGTTATTTATAAGCTCATTCTTTCTAGATATAGGTTCCAAAAACTCAGGATTATCATTAAAGAATTCTATTAATCTATCCTGATATTTTGAAAGTCTAAAAAAATAACTTTCTTCTTTTACAAGTTCTACATCTCTTCCACAATCAGGGCATTTCCCATCTACTGCTTGAGTTTCTGTCCAAAAAGATTCACATGGTGTACAATAAAGGCCCTCATATTCAGACTTGTATATATCTCCTTGATTATATAACTTTTCAAATACTTTCTGCACACATTCTACATGCTCTTTATCAGTAGTCCTTATATATTTATCGTATGTTATTCCTAAATCTTTCCACAATTTTTTTGTATCTGTTACTATTTTATCAACATATTCCTTAGGAGTAACTCCTGCCTCTTTTGCTTTTCTTTCTATTTTTTGTCCATGTTCATCTGTACCAGTCATAAAAAAGACATCATAACCTCTAAGCCTTTTATATCTTGCTATAGTATCAGCTACTACTGTACAATAACAATGTCCAATATGGAAATTACCACTAGGATAATATATAGGTGTTGTAATATAATACTTTGGTTTTTCCAAATTTATCACTCCTTGTTTACTTTAACTACTACTGTAGAAATAGCATTCTCTTTTATATGAGAAATACTGACATCTATCTCTATTTCATTATCTTCACATATTTTCTTTATATCTTTATTCAAAATATATACCTTTGGTCTTCCAAATAATTCATCTTGATTTAGTATCTCAACATCTAAATAACTCATACTTAATTTATTCTCTATAGTTATTTTTGACATTGCTTTGTATATTGCTTCTTTTGCTGCAAATCTTCCAGCATATCTTTGATATTTCATATTTGATCTTATTTTATCAATATTCTCTATTTCATTTTTTGTATATACATTTTCTTTAAAACCTTTTGTATTTCTTACAGCATCTTCTATTCGCGATACTTCTATTATATCTGTCCCACAATATATTTGCATAATTTGCTCCTTTAAAATTTTATTTCTAATTTATGTTTTATCCAACTTAAGACTAAATAAGCAGGATAAGCTAATGCACAAAATATCATAGCTATTATTATATATATTTGTACATCCTCCAAATTTATTACATTTGTAAGCATCTGTATTCCAGAAAAAGTTATATTTACTATATAAAATATCATAAGTATCATACTTATTCTTGATTGACCATTACTTACTACATAATCATAATATTCCATATATTCCTTATGAACTTCTTCATATAGTTCAGGTAAACTAAATGCATCTTGCCATATTTTCCATATATCCATGCCATGTTCAGAATTCGTTATTTGACCAAACCAACTTGAATTAGTAAATCGCGTAAGTTTTCTATTTAAATCTTTTACAGCTGTTTTATCCTGTTTCATTAGATTCTGTGAAAATCCTATTAAACTTACTCTTTGATAAAGTGCAATAAGTAGCATATATAAATATCTTTTTTCAAAATTATATGGCATTCTTGTTATATTATACTTTTCTTTATCTGATACAAATACAACTCCACTTTCTCTTGAAAATCCGAACATTGAATATTTCCATCTAGAATATGTATTATCAATTAATTTATCACAAGCTTTATTAAATATAGCACTACTTTTACTATGCATAACATATTGAAATTTATAAAAATCATTTTTCATATGTTCAAAATCAGAATCTTTTTCCCAACCATCAACACATACATATGAATAAGTGAACATTTTATCATAATACATTTTATCTAGACTTTTAACTTCAAATTCTGAAGTTATATTTTTTATAAACTTAGGTATATCTATACTTTTACTATTTTCAACAATTCTATTATTTGCATTTCCTTTTATTCTAGGTGTTAAATTTCTAAAATAATGATTAAAATCTAAAATCTTATCAAAATCAATAAGTTCACTTTTATCATCAATTTGCGTTTTAAAATCTATGAAACAAATTCCTCCCTCAAAGCATATAATTCTAATATCAGATATATCAAAGTTAATAACTTTTCCATCATAGTCAGTTATGTTTCCTTTTTTTATTCTAGACATATTGTATTTGAATGTTATCGAAGAAAGTTTGCTAAGTATAAGAGATCTTCTGAATATTCCTTCTTTTTTAAATTTTTTTATATAATTTTTATCCCAGAATAATGTAGGAAACAAAAATTTTCTCATATACGGTAAAAAGAAATCATAAGATTCCTCATCACTTTTATATTGATGTAACACCAACGACCAATCTTTTGTTTTTTTTAATATGCTTTCAATAAAATAAGGATATTTTCCATTTTCAATCACAAATGGATATAAAAAATGTGTATATTGATATTTAGCCTTAATTTGCATATTACCACCTCTTTTGTTATACATATATATTATACTTATTTTAACACAAAGTCAATCTTTTTACAAGAATTTTAACCTAAACACTTGATTTTTAAATATATAAATGCTATAATAAATTAGTATTATATATCGGGGTATAGCTCAGTTGGTAGAGCGCGTGGTTTGGGACCATGAGGTCGCACGTTCGAACCGTGTTACTCCGACCAATTTTCCCTAATATGAACTTTTTATACTTCATAGGGGGATTTGCAGTAAACTATCAATTAAAGAATTGATAAAAAATAAGCCTATACTAATAAATAGTATAGGTTTTTTCATATTTTATAATAATGTTAACGAGGTTTGATTCTGTGAATACTTATATATTTAGATATATAATTTATATATTTTTATTTTAAAGTCTCCCAGTTTTAAACCTCGTTCCTAGATTTTATAAATAAATATAAAATAAATATAATTTTTTATTGTTCTTCTAAATCGTCCCATTCCTCTTCTGGAATTAGTAAATCGTCTAACTCTTTTTCGTCTAGTCCTAATTCAAATTGTATTTCTTCCATAAAATCTCTAGGAGACTTTGTTTATTTTTTGGATTTTTTAGTATGTTTTACTTTTTCTTCTTCAGGATGTTTTGCTTTGAATGGTTTCATAATTATACATTAACAACCCCAATGGTAATCAATTATTACTATTGGGGTTGTTAAGATTTTCCTTTACTTTATTTAAAATATTCAAACGTTTTTCTATCTTATCCTCTTTATGTGCTTTAGCATCAGCAAATTGAATTTCTAATCTTTTTCTTACTAATTCAATATCATTATCTAAATTCTCAGTATCTATTAAACTATCATGATTTTCGACTAAGTAAATAATATCTGAAATAAAATCTTCTTCATATCCTAATCTTTTCAATATTTTTCTAGCCATTTCAGCAGATACTTTAGGATGTCCATGAAAATGTCTACTCGTTCCATTATCTTGATATGAAAAAGGTTTTCCTATATCATGTAATAATAAAGCTATCCTTACATGTAAATCTTTTTTGCTATTTGATAAAGCTTTTAATGTATGATTATATACATCTAAATCATGATGAGGATGTTTATGTTCAAATCCTATCATAAATGATATCTCGGGAATAATGTCTGTTATAAACTTAATGTTTTTATTAATGTCATTTACAACATTATAAGATAAAAGAATATTATTTAATATTTGCCTGTTATTCACAAAAATCACTCCTACTAATTATATTAAGACTTCATGTTATTAACTAAATCTATTGTATCACAATTATATTATTTTTTAAATATTAAACAAAATATATTAAAAAAACTAAAAATACTTTTATCGTATTTTTAGTTTTTTAGTTATTCTCTATTATATAATATACTAGAAACAATTATATGACTTGTCCTACTTGCAGTTATTCCTTCACCAATATTTGGATGATTTTGAGAGTGTATAAGATCAACTACAAAAATTGAAATTAATAAAACACATATTGGTATTAATATTTTATTTGAAACTTTAGCAAAAAGTTTACTAAGTTTTGGGGCTACTAAATAAACAACAGCGCATCCCCCAAGCCCAAATACAAGAGCACCCTCTAAACAAACTCTACCATTTATATTTAAAAAATAATTGCTATAATCCCACCATCGTACTCCTTTTGTAAGTTCTAAATACCAACTAGTAAAATATTCAACAATGGTACAAAGTAAAGTTGTCATTCCAAAAGTAACAATTGGTCTATTAAAAAATTTTCTTAAAAGTAATAATATAAGCACTCCTCCACTTCCATATATAGGCAACCAAGGTCCTAAAAGTACACCCCTATTAACAAGTTTTCCAGTTTGTACTAAGACAAGGCATACTTCCCATATCCATCCAATAAAAGCAAATGAAAAGAAAAATAAAATATAATCTGTTATTTTATACCATCTACTATAATTATTGCTACTTTTTAATAATCTATCTTTTCCACTTTTTATTTTTTCTTTTATCATTCTATTCTACCTCCTCTATTAAAGAAGCAGCTTTTAGTTCATCACTTGTAATTATTCCTTTTTGTATTAAATTTTCTTTTAAAGTATTATATAGTTCAGCAAAAGTTGCAGCATTATATGGATTTACAAAAAATATACCAACAATTCCAAAAGTTAGAGAAGACAAGAAATTCCATAATATAAATGACATTTCTAATACAAAAGTCTTCCATTTATTTCCTTTCATCATTTCTTTACTAATTTCAAAAGCCCTTTTTCTTTTTATATTAGGATTCTCTGCTAATATATATGGAATCATTCTATATTGATAATATTTTATTATTCCAGGTATTATGAAAAGAAAAGTCCATAACATATTTAATATATATTTTAAAAACATTATATATACTATATTAAAAAATTTATTTTTCTTAAATACAGAAAAAATTTCAAGTACATTAGGTTTTGATTCTCTATTTTTTATAAAAAATCTTTTGGCTCCAACTGAAATCGGATAGCAAAATAAAAACATAAATAGTAAAATTACAATTGCACCTATTATATAGCCACCACCTGCAAACATTTTAAAAATCCAACTAGCACTAGATGTCATATTCTGAAAAATAAATTTAACAGTCTCTTCAGCATTTTGAATAGTTAGTTCTTCTAATTTAACATCAGATGTATCTTCATTTTTCATTTCTTTTATTATAGTATAGTTATCTTTATTATCTGATGTTTCATGTATAAGAGATACAGAATCAGAATACTCTATCCCAATAAAAGCAAGTATAAAACATACTCCTATAGCAGCCCAATAATTCTTTTTTAAATTCTTTTTGGCTTTAGTTTTTAGATCTTTTCTTTTCCACATTTTTATACCTCCAAATTAATATATACTACTATGAGCAAGTGTAATACTTATATTAAAATTATATCACATATAGGTATTATAATCAATTAATATGAATATCTATCCTTAACCCCAAACAAATTAACACTAATAGTGTTTAAACAAACTTTTGCTGATTGTTTATATTTAACCATTTTTGTTATATTATATATATGTATTTTAAGGTGATTAAATGAAGAAAAATAAATTAGGAATTATAGATCAAAAATCATTTGGAAAAAAGATAAAAAACGCAAGAAAAGAAATGGGTCTTACACAATTTGAATTAGCAGAAAAAATAAATGTTTCCCAGAATTTTCTTGGTGATATAGAAAGAGGAATAAAACTTCCTAGTCTTCCAAAATTAATATTACTTTCTAATGTTTTAAAGTTAAGTTTAGATAATATGTTTTTAGATTCATTAGATAATGCACTAGAAGAACCAGAAGAAATATATTATACAGATAAGCAACTTGCTGTTATGAAAAAAGTAATCAAAATGATAAATGATAATTTTTAAAATATTAATCTTAATTAAAATAACTGGCTAATGATATTATTAGTCAGTTATTTTATAAAATTTTATGGCATTGTTATACACATTTTCAACAATCTCTTTTTCTTCAATATTTTTATATTCTGCAAGTTTTTTACACACATATTTTAAATTAGTAGAATCATTAACCGTTCCTCTTAATGGTACTGGTGCAAGATAAGGAGCATCCGTTTCTACAACAATTTGTTCTAAAGGAATCTTTTTTAAATAATCGCTAAAACTTAATGCTCTTTTATATGTAATATTCCCCCCAAAAGCAACTGTATATCCTCTCTTTAGTACTAATCTTACCAAGTCATCTGTTGGATTAAAGCAATGTAATAACGTACCATACTCACATTTTGCTTCATCTTTTAATATTTTATATGTGTCTAAAGAAGCATCTCTAGTATGTACAAGTATTGGTAATTTCAATGTATTTGCAAGTTCAATTTGTTCTATAAAGCATCTAATTTGCTCTTTTTTATCTTCCTTAGTATAATGATAATCTAGACCTATTTCCCCCACTGCAACTATTTTCTTATTGTCTTCTTTATTATACATATCATATAAATCTTGTACTTTATCTTCTTTTGCATAATACGGATGAATTCCAATTGAAGAATAAATAAATTTATAATTATTTGCAAGTTCAATACACTCTAAAGATTCTTTTACACTTGCTCCAACATTTACTATATATTTTACATTTTCTTTTATACATTTATTTAAAATTTCTTCTCTATTATTATCAAATGCTTTATCATTATAATGTGCATGTGTATCAAAATATTTCATATGCTCTCCTTTTATTTTTTGGTATCAATTTTAGTTGGTAATGTCACAATTACTTCTGTTCCTTTGTTAACTTCACTCCTTATGTCAATAGTACCGTTATTTCCTTCTATCATTTCTTTTACTATGGAAAGTCCAAGCCCAGTTCCTCCGGCTTTTCTACTTCTTGCTTTATCTACTCTATAAAATCTTTCAAATATTCTATCTAAATCTTTAGCGGGTATCCCTATACCATTATCTACCACTTTAAAATATGCATTAGAATTTACAGAACCTACATATACAGTAATTATACCTCCATCTGGTGTATATTTTATACTATTACTTACTATATTTATTATTACACGCTCAATAGCATCTCTATCGGCATATACTTGAGGTGGCGTATTACTTATTATACATTCTAGTTTATGACCTTTTTGATCTGCTTGTATTTTCATTTTTTCACAAACATTTTCTGCAAGCTCATCAAGAGAAAACATCATCTTTTTCCAACTAACTTTTTTATAGTCAAACCTTGACAATTGCAAAAGATCTGAAACAAGCCTTCCCATTCGATTAGCCTCTTGATTTATAACCTTAGAAAATTTCTGAATTTCTGCATATGTAAGATCGCCATTCATCATAGTTTCTGAATACCCTTTTATTGACGTAAGAGGTGTTTTTAGTTCATGTGATACATTCGAAACAAATTCTTTTCTTAGATTATCTAATTTAACATTCTCTGTTATATTTCTTACCATCATTATAACGCCCATTGGAGTTAAATTATCGCTAAAAAATGGTACAAATACAATGTTTAAAGAATTTCCAGCGACAGTAATTTTTGCCTCAATAGTTTTGTAATTAGGTAAATACATTACTTTATCAAAATCAAGATTAATTTTAAGCCTTTTAACTATTTTTTCAAAAGTATCATCAGTAGAACTTAAACCAAGCAACCTAAATGCTGATTTATTTATATGTATAACCTGTCTTGAAATATTAAAAGCTATAACACCATCTGCCATATGTTCCAGTATTATTTCAGTCTTACTTTGTTGACCTGTAAGATCAAAGCTATTTTTCTTTATTATTTGGAACATATCCATATATGCATCTGTAAAATCTCTTATTTCAGTAAGTTTAGTATATTCTTCTAAATGTTTAGGCTCACTTACCTTACCATTTGCTACAAGTCTCATATTCTTTTCTATTTTTTTTAAAGGCAACGTTATCATTTTAGATAATATACTATTTAGAATAAATGAAATTAAAATAAAAATTAATAATATTATTATATTAGAAATCGCAAAGATATTATTTGTATCTATAACTTTTCCGCATAAAAGGATAGTAGTTATATATACTATAACTACCATCAATATATTTATAATCTTAATATTTACTTTTATAGAACTTTTCATAAAACTTCTCCTATAAGATTATTAATTAGAAACGTAATACCCCATTCCTCTTTTTGTCTGAACATATTGTGGATCCGCAGAACTTTTCTCGATTTTTTCTCTTAAACGTCTTATTGTAACATCAACAGTTCTTGCATCTCCATAAAAATCATATCCCCATACACCTCTTAATATTTGCTCTCTAGTAAACACTTGATTTGGTGCAGATGAAAGCATTTTAAGGAGTTCAAACTCTTTTATAGTAAGATCAATTTTTTTATCTCCAATTATTGCTATATATCTTTCAGGATCTATTACCATATCTTTTATTTTTATCTTATTCTTAGACAATTTTTTATTATCTTCATCTTCTGGTAAAACATGTTTTCTTAAATTAGCCTTTATTCTTGCAATAACTTCTCTAATACTAAAAGGTTTTGTCATATAATCATCGGCGCCAAGTTCTAGACCAATTATTTTATCAACAACTTCTTCTTTTGCAGTAAGCATTATAATAGGACAAGTAAGATGTTTTCTTATTTCTTTACATACATTAAATCCGTCTACTTTTGGTAACATAAGGTCAAGGAGTATAAGATCGGGTTTTACAGATAATGCCATATTTATAGCTTCTTCTCCATCATATGCCACTGTTGTAGTAAATCCTTCTTTTTCTAAATTAAATTTTAATATATCTACTATTGGTTTTTCATCGTCAACTATTAAAATTCTCTTATCATTCATATATTTCACCTCAAAATCCAAATTTATAAACATTATATCATGTACAAAAAAATATTTCTACATTTTATTGAAATATTTTTAATTTTTTTGACATTTTTTTGTAACCTTGTAACATTTTTGTTATATGCATGAAAAAAGAAGTAAGATTATACCTTACTTCTAATTTTTTAAATTTTTATTTTATACCTAAAGCCTTTTTTATTTTTATTTTTAACTTTTCATACCATTTTAATTCTTCCTGTTTTATCATTCTAACTTCTTGCTTTACTTCTTTTTTTTCTTCATTTGTATCGTTATTTTTAAATACTAAATCAGATTGGAACATATCTCTTAAAACTTCTTGATATTCTTCTTCAGATTTATTTTCACTTTCCACAAGCTCTTTTCTTTCAGATTCATCTGTAAGATAATCTCTATATACAAGACCTAATATTCCTTTTGCATCTTCTGACAGGTTATTATCTATATATTCTTCATCTATATTTAATGTAGTATAATACTCTTGATCCATATTATTTTTTAAAGTATTTAATAACTCATCTGGTATTTTTTGTATATCACTAAATTCTAATTTCATTATTACTGCAAAAGCTTCTGCAAGTGCCTTTTCATATGTTATTTCCATTTTTCCCTCCTACATACTATCTTTTGTTTTTGTTTGTTCACCTTTAACTTTTTTATTAAAATTATCGGCAACCTCATTTATTTTATGTGATACACTTTGATATATAGCTTTCATTTTCCCTTTATTTACTTTTGTAGTAGGTTCTCTATATAGTCCTTTTTCTTTAGCTGATTCTCTAAACTCAGGTGAAACCATACAATTATAGTCAAAATTGCTTTTTATAAAATAAAACTCATTAGGACGTTCTACTTTTATACCATCAACAGCAAGAAGTGTTCCAGAAAGTACTCTTCCCTCACTAAAATCTTCTCTTTGTCTTTCCATTTCGTCATAGTAACCTTTCATATATGATACATCATAATCCATGATAGTCTGTGGTGCGAGATCTTCATCTAATAACAAAACCTTTTGAGTGATATCACCACATTCTT
Source organism: uncultured Clostridium sp. (assembly GCA_964617175.1). Lineage (GTDB taxonomy): Bacteria > Bacillota > Clostridia > TANB77 > CAG-465 > CAG-465. The sequence goes on along the minus strand of CAZTVT010000003.1, from coordinate 24,677 downwards.
TGCCATCTATTTTCTTACTACCAACTATAGTAGAAGTTACCATTTCTTCATCTCTAGATATCTCATATTTTTCTTCAACAGATGAATTTTTAAAAGATTCCTTAATCTTTTCTATTCTTTTCATTTCTAAGCCATGTTTATTATAGGTCCTTATACTTTCTTCTTGACGTGTAGGTTGAGAGTCAAGAAGTATTTTATTAATTCTTGTATTAGTTTCCACATAAGAACCATCTTCATTAATATGTCCAACATAATGTTCTGTGCAATAATGGGAGTCTATCATTCCGCCATTATCTCCTTTAGAATAAGAAAAGTTACCATTACTTACATACTTATTCGCAACATACTGAACTTGTTCTTTATTTTTTTTTGTAATTTTAGTTATCCCAACTTTTTTCAATTCATCTATTACAATAGCCATTCTTTTTAATGCAGCTGGATTTTTTGCATAACCTTGATTTAGTCCACAATTTTGCTCCATAAACTCTATTACATCATTTGAATTCATAAAATCACCTTATATTATTAATCTCTACTCTTGTTTTTTTCTATATCTTCCATATCAACACCTGGTGTCTGATCTGCTAGAGCCTCCTTGTATTTTGACCTTGATATAGCATTAGTAGCCCTACTCTTAAACTCTTCTTTTTGTTCATCTGTCATTTCAAGATAATTTCTTGCGTCTATACTTTCATCAGTAACTACTAAATCATCAACCCCATGTTCCGCATTCAGATACACATGTTTATTTCTTCCTTCCTGACCTACAACATGAACTTCTGCTAGAATACCATCATGTCTTTGTGCTAAGGTAGCTTTATAATTAGGATAATTTTTTGTACTTTCATTATGATAGTCTAAAAGAGCATAATCAAAAGTAGGTTTTGCCTGATAATATTCTCCTCTCATTTGCATATTATCAAATCTACAACTTTGTTCAATTTTTCTATCTTCAATTCCAGTTTTTTGGTAGTGATGTTCGCTTTTTGAAAAAACAACTTGAATTGGTTTATTTTTTTCATCAGGTCTAGTATTATATGAATATGAACTTCTTTCTTCAGTTGTTTCACTTAATTCATCATATTCATTTACACTTATTGTTGTTTTTTGACAACCTGGTGCTATCTTACTATTTTCTCTATCAGATTCAAAATAGTAATATTCTCTATCCTCAAATGTTATACTCTCACGTTCAGATTCAGGTGATTTACCGAAACTTCTTTCAAGAGCATATTCTACCGAATTTTTATTATATACTCCATCTTCTGCTTTTACTTTTTCTTTTGTAAGAACTTGCTCTAGCATCTTTCCTAATTTTTCTCTACCTCTAGGATTTTTACATATTGGATCTAATTTTTGTTGTTGTATAAAATAGTCTAATGTTTCATCAAAACTCATTTCATTTTTCTGAATAGTATTTTTTTGTAAGTCCTCTTTAAAATTATCAAAGCTTTCTTCTTTTACCTCAGGCTTTTGTGGAGGTGCAATATCTAAAGGAACACCTTGTGCCCTTGGTTTTGCCTCTCCTAATGTTTTTTGATTTTTCCCAAAAATCCTATTAAAAAAATTTCTTATTCTTCCCATAATTTCAACCTCTCTTTTTCACATACAATTAGTATATACTAAGGAAATACAATTCCTAGTCCTATAAAAATGGCTATCACATTTCTCTATTGTATCTATACCACGTACAGTATATACTAAAAAAAAAAAAACGCAAGCCTACATAACAAATTTATTGTATCTTTTTGATTACACAAAAGTTACATTTTTGTTTCGTGGAAAACATATATAAAAAATGTCGGGTTGGGAGAAATTTAATAAGGACAAAGTTGCTCTTATCGACTTCTTCCAAAATTTTATTATATTAGATTGTCGAGTGAAGTTATAAATTATTTAGTAAAATTTGTAGTGAAAATTAATTTATAGTGGTTTTTTAGAAATGAATAATAAAATTACATATAATAAAGTTGGATATTATTATTTACCTAATCTATATTTAGCAAAAGATAAATATGGAAAAGATTATCAAATTGGAAAGTACGGTCATTTAAGATTAGAATATTTAAAAAATAATAAAAAGAATGAATATACTAAATGCTTATGAATGGTACTTTAAGAAAACATCTCGCAAAAACCGATAAACGAGCTAAAGAAAGATTTGAAATACTTATGAAACAAATGCTAAAGAAAAAGCTTATTGATGAAGAGTTGAAAAATACTGGCCCATTAAAATGGGTAAGACTTATTATTATGAATAATTATAAGCATTGTGCTGAAGAATCTGTATTAATTGAATTAATTTATGTATAGACAATATAATGTAACTCTATTTTGTCTATTTCCCTGCTCTTTATATATTCTAAATGTCTTTAATTTTTGGGTTAATTTTTTGTTCAAAAATCTTGAAATTTATTACACTTTCTATTAAACTTGTCAATGAAAGCATTGCTATATCCTCCTAATAGTTTGTTGCAAAACCATTATACAGGATTTTAACAATGCTTTCAGTTTTTTATCCTTTGCCAACTAAAATTTTACTCATATTTTACTCAATATTAATTTTTTTGTGATGTATAGTCAAACAACATCACATGAAATACATATATGATTTTCTTTATTAAATCTTTCATTTAATGGCTTGTTATGTATATGTCCAAATACATTAATTTTACCATCATCTAATATCTCAATTGGTTCATGTGTTAATATTAAGTTTCCAAGTTCAACTGTATTTTCCGAATGAAAAATGGTCCAAAATGGTCCATTATTATAATTGAATTTTGGACCACTAAGTTACATAACCTAACGATTAATTATATAAAAATTTCTTAACGTATCAATACTAAACTGTATTGATAAATCAAGTATTGACACTTATAAGAAATTTTTATTTTTATTGGTTAAGAGGTTTATTCGAATTATTATGTCATCTAAAAATTTAATTATAAGTTGGACCATTTTTCACTTACAATTAACATCTATCACAGTATTTTATTATATTTTCATAATTAAAATGAGTATCTGCTATAAAATATGGCATCACCTAACTAGTTTATATGTTACATCTTTTCTACTTTTCTAATAACCAATCTATTACATTTTTATGAATTATTCCATTTTGCGAAAAATCTAATTTATCCATTGTTAAAACGTATTTAGGATAGTTATCTTGAATCTCTTTAAAAGCACCAAACTCTCTTTCAATAACGTCATCATCTGCTAAAATATATGCTACTTGAATATATATTTTTTCATCAAAATATGAAGCAATAAAATCTATCTCTGAAGAATCAGATTTTCCGACTAAAACTTCATATCCTCTATTTATTAATTCATTATATACTATATTTTCAAGTACACTTCCTTTTCCTTTAGTTTTAATTGAACTTTTTACCTGTCCAAGACCTAAATCTGTTAAATAATATTTATCGTTTGTACTTAATACTCTTTTTCCTTTTATATCATACCTTTTCGCTTTACTCATTATAAAAGAATTTGTTATATAAGATAAGTAATTATACAATGTTTCATTAGAACAATTTCTATTTTCATTTTTTAAATAATTGACAATATTCATTGCAGAAAATTGCTGTGCTGGAGTAGACATTAAATATTCTAAAATTTTATTTAACAATTCAATATCTTTTACTTTATATCTTCTTATAATATCTTTTACCACAATTGAATCATATAAATCCATTAAATAATTTTTTGTCTCTTGTTCATCATTAAAGTAAAATCTTTGTGGCATTCCTCCCCATTTTATATAATCCTCAAATGCTTCTTCTATTTCGCCTTTATCTTCTATCCCCTTTAACTCGCAAACTTCTTTGAAAGAAAATGGTTGTATTTTAAATGATACATATCTACCTGCTAATAAAGTTGCTAATTCTCCTGATAATAAATTACTATTTGAACCAGTTATAAATATAGAAACATTTTTTGTTGCCTTAAATGAATTTACTGCTCTTTCCCAATCGATTACATTTTGAATCTCATCAAAAAACAAATAATATTTTTCATCATCTTTTATTTGTTTCTTTATATAAGCATTTAAATCCATATCATTTTTTATGAAAGACATTTCAATATCTTCAAAATTTATATATATTATTTTTTCTTTATTTACTCCACTCTCTTTTAATTCATCTATTATTTGTTTTAATAATGTTGACTTTCCAGATCTTCTTATTCCTGTAATTACCTTTATTAAATCTTGATCATAAAACCCTCTAATATTCTTTAAATATTTTTCTCTTTTTATCATAAAGATTTCCTCCTTACTTAACATCTATATTAATTCTACTCTTTTTTTATGATTTTGTCAACATTTTTACGGTATATCGTAATATTTTGCTGTTTTTTGAGATTTTTTACGGTACAACGTATTTTTCGATTATCTTTATTATTTTGCTTTATCGAAATAATTATATGCATTTAATTATTGTTTTTGTAACAATAGTATGGAAATCTAAAATTTATCGGTAGTTATCAGCTCAATATAAAATTTCTGTATAGTTATGTATTTTAGGCGATTGCTTCCTCTATTTTTTTACTTCTGTTTGAAATAGAATAGTTATATTGCTAGACGCATGAATTCAAAACTTATGAGGTGTGCTTTTGCACATCAATTAAATTTTGAATGAGAGGATGACGTTATAGTTGTTGCTATAACAAGCATTAAAAAACTAAATAATAGTCTAAAGCATAAAATCAATTCAATTTATTTTACAATTTCGTTTTTAAACATATATAATATTATCAATATCCTTTTTTAGTAATATTTCAAAGTTATTTACAAAATTATCATCATTTTTTGTCAATGCAAGTGTTATACTTGATTCTGAATTATTTAATTTCAAATTATTAATCTTAGTTTTTAAATTGTTTATAACACCCTTACTTCCATCTATAACTTTTATTTTAGGTAACACTTTTTCAAACACGTCTCTAAACAGTGGAAAATGTGTACAACCAAGTACAATATGACTATACTTTGTGAAATCATATTTTATAAACTTTTCTTTTAAATATTCTTCCACCTCTTTTTTACTAGAACTACTTTCAGCAAATGTTACAAGTCTATCAAGAGCCAATAAATCAACTTTGTCAGCTATATGTAAGTTTGTAATTAAATTTTTTAATTTTTCTTCTTTTAGTGTTATAGTTGTTGCAGTTACTAAAATTCTTTTACTATTACTATCATCCGCTGCTATTTTTACAGCTGGTTCCGTTCCAATAAAACAAACATTACTAATTTTTTTTCTTAAATCTTTTATACAAAGAGCGGTTGCTGTATTACAAGCTATAACTATAATGTCACAACCCAAATCAACTAAATAGATTATATTATCGTATATATATTCTTTTACTTGATTTTTATCCTTTATTCCATATGGAGTGTTTTTATTATCTGCTAGATATATAATCTCTGCATTTACATTTTGCTTTAATGCCTCTTTAAGCACGGTTATTCCTCCAAGTCCAGAATCAAAAAATCCAATTTTCATAAATTTTCCCTTTCTTTTGGTATATTTATTATTTTTTTATACATAATATTAATATAACTATGTTGCATAGTTTAAATATATTATATACTATATTTAAGGTTTTATCTTTGGCTTAATTTACTTAAGAAAGATAAACAAAATAGGTGGCCTGTATTTATAATAGTGCCACCTATTTATATTTACATTTGTGTTCTACCCTCTAAAGCTTTAATTAAAGTAATCTCATCTGTATACTCGAGATCTCCTCCTACTGGAATTCCATGAGCTATTCTTGTTACTTTAATACCAAGTGGTTTTATAAGTCTAGAAATATACATAGCAGTAGCCTCTCCCTCAACAGTAGGATTAGTAGCAAGTATTACTTCTTTTATAGTATCATCTTTTAATCTTTCAAGTAATTCTTTTATTTTAATATCACCTGCTGTTATATTATTCATAGGTGATATTGAACCATGAAGTACATGATATTTTCCTCTATATTCATGAGTTTTTTCCATAGCTATAACATCTTTAACATTCTCAACAACACATATAGTTGAATCATCTCTTTTTTTATTTGAACAAATATCACAAGGATCATTTTCTGTTAAATTATAGCATATAGAGCAAAATTTAACATTATTTTTTGCTTTAATTAAAGTTTCAGAAAATTCTTTTGCTACATTTTCATTAGATTCTAATATATAAAAAGCTAGTCTTACAGCTGTTTTATGACCAATTCCTGGTAACTTTTCAAATTGATTTATAAGTTTATTAACAGTTTCTGAATACATTATCTTCTCCTAGAAAAGTCCTGGTATGTTTAGTGAACCAAGTTCAGATTGCATCATTGCATCAGCCTTATTTAAAGCTTCATTTACAGCTGTTAAAACTAAATCTTGCAACATTTCTACATCTTCAGGATCCACTACTTCTTTTTTTATTATTATATCCTTTATTTTCTTATCCCCAGTAGCTTTAACTACTACTGCACCACCACCAGCAGAAGTTTCTATTTCTTTTTTAGCAACCTCTTCTTGTTTTGTTTGCATATCTTTTTGCATCTTTTGTGCTTGTTTTATCATATTTTGCATATTACCCATTCCACCTGGGAATCCTCCAAATTTTGCCATTTTAAATCATCCTTTCTATAACTTAATATATTATAATATATTAAAGCTTATTTTTCAATCAATACTTGTGTAATTTATATCTTTTTGTTTAAATAATTCTTCTATTTTTAGTCCCTTTTCATCGTTACCTTCATTTAATCCTACTTTAACTATAATATCTTTATTATATTTTTCTTTAAAACTATTTTTTATTATATCTAAATTAGCTGCATCATTTAATAAATTATATGCAAAAGAGTTAGGTGTAATTATTGCAAGTATATTATCTTTAAAATACATATTTGCACTTGCTATAGATGAATATATTTTTATATGTCCCTTTTGTAAAATGAATTTTTTAAACTCATCAGAATATTTAAATTGATTCATTTCTGAAATCTCTATTTTAGATTTTTTTTCATCTAAATTTTCGTGTTTGTTTTCTAAAATTTCTTCGTGCTTTTCATTATTTATATTTTCATTAGAAAAGCTTGCTTTTCTAATAAATTCTGTACTTTTTAACTCCATTATTTCGTTTTCTAAAGTTTCAATTTTTTTGCTTAGCATTTCTACCAGTTTATTATCTAAAGGTTCTTTTGAAGAGATACTTACACTTCCTAATATATTTTTTGTATTACATATTTCTACCATTACTGATTTTAATAGTATATCAGGAGTTGAAGAATTTTTCAAATCATTATCTAATTTTGATAATCTATCTATTATATTAATTGTTCTTGATTTTTTATCATTATCATTTGTAGATACAAGAACATCTAAAAATTTTTCATTTAAATTTGAAACTAATTGTCTTAAATCTTTTCCTTTTGCTATAACAAGGTCAATCCTACTTAAAATATTAACAATATTTAAATCATATATACTATTTACTATTTCATTTAACACTTCATCATCAATGGCTCCCACTATTTTTTTTACATCTTCTAATTTTAATACTTCATCCATTTCAGAAATACATCTATCTAAAATACTTATTCCATCTCTTAAAGCTCCATCAGCAAGTTTTGATATATATTCGCAAGTGTTGTCTTCATATTTTATATTTTCTTTATTGCATATATATTTTAATCTACTAGATATATTTTCCTCTGATAATCTATCAAAATCAAATCTTAAACATCTTGAAAGTATAGTTACAGGAATTTTATGTTTTTCTGTTGTTGCAAGTATAAATATTACATTTTCAGGTGGTTCTTCTAGTGTTTTAAGAAGTGCATTAAATGCACTTGTTGTAAGCATATGTGCTTCATCTATAATATATACTCTATATTTTACATCAACAGTAGCATAAATTACTTCTTGCCTTATTTGACGAATATTTTCTACACTGTTATTTGAAGCCGCATCCATTTCTACAACATCAGTTGTATTTCCAGATATTATATTCTTACACACTTCACATTCATTGCAAGGTTCACCATCTTTTGGATTTAAACAATTTATAGCTCTTGCAAATATCTTAGCAGCTGACGTCTTTCCTGTTCCTCTGGTTCCACTAAATATATATGCATGAGAAATTTTCCCTGTTTTTATTTGATTTTTTAATATTTTAGTAACATTTTCTTGACCTACCATATCACTAAAAGTTTGAGGCCTGTATTTTCTATATAAAGCTACATACGCCATATTAATTCACCCCACAAAAAATCCATCAAACACATAGAGTATAATGCTTATTGCTGCTTCCTTCCGGACCTGACAAGGTTCACAAAAACTCTATCATTTGATGGTAATTACATTATACAATAAAAATATTAAAACTTCAAGTATTTTCTAAAATTAAAAGAAAAATTGTCTTTTAAGAAAAACACATAATCATTTAAGTTTTCTCTTTTTACTTCTATTCCAGCATTTGCAAGCTCATAGTCAGGAAGTTTTAAATCAATACTACAAGCACTAAGTTTGTTTGATTTATCTTCTATATTTAAATCAAATGACACCTCAAACATCAAATCTTTTACATCCATTCCAGTAAGACTTATAAGTGTTCCATCAAACCTGACAACTTTGGTATCTTCAGGTACTTTTACATCCTTTGCAAAATTCATATTATCTATTTCTATTTCAACTAAGTATTGATCTTCTTTTTCTTGTGTATATATATTAACCTTTTCTTTTTTTATATCTTCATTTAATATAATTTTATCATTTCTATTAGGTTGTGTTAGATACATTTGTCCCATTTTTATTGGATATTTTATTTTTATATTATCAATATATATATCATTTATTTCGGATTCTTTAGGTATAAGTAAAGATAAAACATTTTTTTGCGATAAGTCAAGTAAAAAATCTGATATCATACTTTCTTCTTGCTTTTCTTGTTTTTCTTCTACCGTAACTAGTGATGTTATAAGTACATCATTTGTTCTAAAAACTCCTTGATTTATTTTCCCCTTACTATTTAATAATATATAAAATATACAAGTTATTATAGCTACAACTACTAGTATTATCAAAAAAACAAGTAAAGTTTTATTATTTTTTTTCATATATTCCCCCATTTAACTAATAAAATTATACTACAACTATGCCAAAAATACAACAATATAAAACCAGAATTTAAAAAAAGAACTAAACAATTATATGCTTAGTTCTATAGTTTCTATTCGTTTGAATCTCCAAATAATTCATCAAATTTTTTCTCCAATTCTTTTTGTAAATCAAACTCATCATTTTGTAAGTTTTGATTTTGCTGAATCACAGGTTTTGTTTGTTGACCTGTTATGCCATCTTGTTTTGAAGTAAACAATGATTCTGGATTATTATTAGTAACTTGGTTATTCATTATAGGAGTAGTATATTCAGGTGCTGTTGCAGTATGTCTCTGTTCTAGAATCTTCTTTGCTCTTTCCTCACGCTTTTGCAAATGCTCTCTTACATTCATAACTTTAACTGGAACATCATCTGTTTTTGGCATTTCAGATATATCGTGTATTTCATATTGCTTTGCTACATCTTTCATTGGATGATATTTAAAATACCAAGCTTTTTTTGCTCTAATAGGTTTTAAAGTTCTTACTAAGAGAATTTCTTCATTTGGATCTAAACGTTTTAATTCATCAATTGTCATAAGGTCTCTTCCTTGTTGTTGATGACTAATAGATACTCCTTGTTTTTCTCTTTCATCTTTATCTTTATTAACAGATTTATTTTTTACTTTTATTGTTTTTTGTCCTAAACTCTTAGAAAAATATTCACAAGTTTTTATTGATTGACTTCCTAAAAATAATTGCGTATCACAGTTACCAATTATATTTTCATATGTATCTTTATATAATGATTCTAATTGGTCTAACGATTGCACAACTATTGAAATACTTATACCTAGACTTCTTGTAGTACTAAGTTTTTTATTAAAATCTGGTATTTGCCCAATATTAGCAAATTCATCAAGTAAAAAATATACTTGCTGATTTAGTGTTCCACCATTTCTATCTGCTTGCAAATATAGTTTTTGAAGCATTTGACTAAAGAATATTGTAGATATAAAATCATATGTACTATCTGAAGCTGAAGTTATAACAAAAAGAGCTACTTTCTTTTTACCCAAATCATCAAAGTCTATATTATTTGAAGTTGTAATTCTTTGCATTGCTGGTGTATCAAAAGCTGTAATTTTAGCTATTGTAGATACAACAATACTTTGCATTGTTTTATCTGCTGCAGTGCTAAAGTTCTCGTACTCTTTTCTTCCTGGATGTTCAGGTTTTAATTCATCAATAAATAGCTTCTTAAATATTGTATCATCTGCTCCGTCCAGCCCTTATTATATTTATACAACTAGATAAATTTTGTTCCTCTTCAGGAAGTACAGATATAACATAATATATAGCGGCTTTAAGTAACATTTTTGCAGTTTCATCCCAAAAAGGATCACTAGATGCTGCTCCTTCTTTTTTTGTCCCCATTACTATAGTATGTGCTATAACATCAACACTTTGATGATCTATAATATGTGCTAAAGGATTATATCTATCACTATACTCAGGATTAACCAAATTAAAAGCTCTAACTTCATAACCATTAGCCTTTAAATAACCTGATGTTTCCCTATAAAGTTCTCCTTTTGGATCTGTTATTACATATGAACCTAAACATTGCAAAATATTAGGCTTAATATAACAAGCAGATTTACCAGCACCAGATCCGTCCTACAACTAAAACGTTTTTATTAATTAATACTTTTTTTAAATCTGTTCCAAGATAGTGGTCTTTACTTAGTATAAATCCACCTTTTTTATTTAATAACTCTCTTCCATCACTTGTTTTTTCAAATTCTTCACCATGCTTTGCCCAATCGCTTGAACCACTTTCAATTCCGTCATATTCACTCTCTTTTGCAAATTTAATCTTCCAAGCAACAAAGAATATAATTGTAATTATTAGAGTCCAAAAAGACCATTTCATAAATCCAAAGAAATCTAATGCAAAAGCACTAAAAAACTTAAATCCAGTTATATTAGGAACAAAATTGTTCATTATTCCTGTTAAAATATTTTCTCCTGTAGCTTTTGCATTATAACTACATACAAACAAAGAGCCTACGATTATTATATCAAATATCACGTAGACTATTAAAAATGGTATAAATTCTTTCCATAACTTTTTTATTTTTTGTTTCATTTATACATCAACCTCTTAATTCTTTTGTTATATTATTAAATCATTAGCACCATCAATAGATTTTTCTTGTTCTGGCTCTTTTTCTTCTTCCTCTTTATTTTCCTTTTCTGGCTCATCAACAGTTTCTTGATAAGTTTTAGTTGCACCAGCTTTGTTAGCTTTTTCAATTACAGCTTTATGTTTTTGCTCTATCTCTTCTTCCAAAGTCCTTTTTGTTTGTTCATTTTTTTCTAATTGCATTAATCCTAAACTAATCTCTTTTTTATCAAGCACTTTCATCATATTACTTCCTAAATCTTGGAAAACTACCGTTCTTGTGCTTACTTTCCCATTTATCATATTAAAAATCCTCCTTCAATCTACATTTTTTACTACATTTAAACTACATCTATTACTACATTTTGAATTATTTTTCTTCATCAAATCTAAGCTCTAATACTATATATGGCTTATGTGGCAAAATTTTACACTTTCCTTTAACTTTACCTGTTACAGGATCAGTATATAACGTTGGTTTTACTTCTTCGCCTGTTTGTGTATCAATTATAGAAAAAGTTCTTTTCATATTAGGTGTATACTCTACCTCTTTATATTCAACACCTTCTTGATTGTATAAAGAACCATAACTTAAAGGCACATTTGATTCAATTGCTCTAAATCCTTCCGAATTTAATTCCCCCGTACTAAGTATTGCTTTTGAGTTAGTAAGGGTAAGTAGTACTATAAGTTGCCTTTCATCATTATTTGGTCTTATCAAATTAAATTCCTTTCTTATTCTTCCATTTTCATTTGTATCAATGCATTCAATTTTTTGCAAAGAAAGTAAAGCATTACCTCTTTTATATTCTTCCTCATTTTTTTCTACCAAAAAAGCTACTGTACTCATTCCTGGCATATCAATAACTTCAAATTTATTCATTTGTATTAAAGGTTCCATATCATACCTCTTTCTTAGACTTTATCTACTCTATTTATAATTATACTATATATAACTATTAATATCAATAGATTTTATTAATTTTTTATAATTTTTATTTTAAAATTATGTAAAATAAATGTTGACATCAAACAATCATGTCAACACTTATTTTTTAACTTCCACCAGTTCCAACTTTTACAACTTGTTGCTGCGCGTTATATTTATCTTGTGATAATATACTAGAGCTTATAACCTGACCATTTAATTTTTTTGTTATATAGCTCTCCGATGTATAACCATTAACTCCAGCTGTAACTACAGTCTGAGTACCATATGGCATACTAGGATCATACTCATATCTTGTAGTATAAGGAATTGTACTTAAAGTTTTTTGTGATAAAATAACTTCAGGATCGTTATCTTGTTTTGTACCATAAATACTTACATTAAGACTTCCATTATAAGTAAATGAAGTAACTATTTTTATCGGTGTTTCTCTATTATTTTTAAATTTAAAATCTAGTACAGGACTATATACGGTAGCATCTCTACTAGGTGGAACATAACCTACTGGAAGACCATGTTGATGTCTTTCAACAATTTCCAAATTTGCCATTAAAACCGTGTTATATAACGTAGATACTGTTTGACAAATTCCTCCACCCATCTCATTTACAGTAGTTCCTCCTTTAAAAGTAGCCGCTGCTTGATATCCTTTTGAAGCTGTAGTATCACCTATGTTTTTATTATATGAATAAGTTTCCCCCGGCATAACGACTACGCCATTCATGTATGAAAGTGCAATTTTTAAATTATTACTTCTAGCATATGAACCTGCAGGGAAATATGTAGTATAGCCCGCTAATTTATCTTTACAAAGATCTGCAGTGATATTTACAAGTTTTACTTTTGGCTCAATAACATTAACCTTAAATTCGATTGTTTTACCTTCTTCTTTATTTTCAGGAAGTGATAATACCTCCTTTAAACTATTAACATCAAAATCAAATCCTACAACTTCAGCAACATATTTTTGAGGAGATACAGTTTTATCTATATATGCATCTTTTGCATCTCTTTTTACTTCACTATACACTTTATCAACATCTAATTCTTGTGGTACTTTTTTTTCAATCTTTAAATCATAAGTATTCTCATTTTTGTCTTCTAAAGCTTTTATAATATTTTCTTTTTCGTTATTATAATTAATTGCATTGCCGGTTTTTCCGTTTACAATTATAAGTTTTCCTTCTTTTTCATCCAAGCTGTATGAATCATCAACATATCTATCTCTTATAGTTAAATCAATATTTTTAATTACGCCATCTAACTTTTCATTATCATATGTATATACTGGTTCTATTTCTTTTTTAGAAAAAAATGCTTTTAAAATATTAAAATTATTTTTGAAAATATTGCTATCTCTTCCAAATTCTATTATACTTTGAGCAGTTTTATCAACATCAAATTTAAAATCTATATCTTCAGCCTTTATTGTATAAATATTTTCACCATCTTGATACACTTCTAATTTTTCATTTGCACTTAATTCATTTGATTTGTTATTAATCATCTCTAAAACTTCTTCAGACGTTTTAGAAGAAAAATTTTCACCTAACATATATACATTTTTGTACACTTTTGTGTTTAGTTTATTAATACAAGTTATTATTCCAAAAATAATGAGTAAAACTAATAAAAAAGCTAAACAAGAAAAGATAACTATTTTACTAGTTTTATTTAATTTAATTTTTTCTTTATATGTTGAAATTTTACTTTCTTTTAATAAAGGTGTATTTTTCTCTAATTCTTTTTCTTCTTTAGATACCTCAGACACTTCCTCTTTTTCTATCTCATTGTCTGTTTTAATATCGTCATTTTTTTTATTTGCCATAAACTCCTCCAAATATTAACACTATACATTATTCTATATAATAAATATTAATTCCTAAACAAAATATTTAAATTTATTTTTTTCTCCTAATTAAAACAATTGGTGTTAATGTTTTTTCTTGACCTGCCGGATTATCTTTTATCATTTTTGAAAGTTCTTCATTGTTATATTTTATAACATCAGACTTACCTAATATTTCTGCATTAAAATCATTAGCATCAACAATCATTGCTTTAACTCCTAACTTTTCATATATTTCATTACATACACCAGTTGAATCTTCTGGTATTCTTATACCAAAATCATTATAATCTTCAAAAACATGTCCATAAAATCCATCAAGACCACTTACTTCTGGTCCTGTAATTTCATAGAAAACTCCTCTTTTTCCAAACAATTTACATACTCCGCCTGCTATTGCAGCCCATATAACCTTAAGTCTACCACAAAGATTAATTGCAAATTGCATTTTGTATGGGTTATCTACGCCACATCCTGCATCAGACCTCATTGCAAACTTTGATAAAAATTTTGCAAGTGGTCCTACTTTCATATCTTTTTTGTAAACTACTCTTTTTTGACAAAGAGATATTATTTTTTCACTTATTGATACAATGTCATCTTCCTCATATATAGGTTTTACATATTTTTCAATAATATCAATATAATTTTCTCCAAGTTTAATATAATGTGTCTTTACTGCATGTCTTAAAAATTTTTCACCATTTACTTCTATTTCTACATTTTTTCCATCTAACGCTTTAAATTCCATATAAATCACTCATTTCTTAATAATTTTGCTTTACATATTTAAGTATAATACAAAAAAAAAATAATGTCAATTATATATGACTTTTTTATATAAAAATATAGCCCATCATAGATAAGCTACGCATATATACAATAGTTAAAGCATTTCATAAGCCGGATTCTGTTTTAAATAGTCATTTATCTAGAGTATATATTACTATATACTTCAAGCCACCAACCACGAAAGATGACGGGCCGTCTTAACCTTTCTTTTTTGGTGTTGCACCAAGTGGGGTTTACACCAATGCTATATCTCCATAGCATTCCGTGAGCTCTTACCTCACATTTTCACCCTTACCATAAAATGGCGGTTATTTTCTGTTGCACTTTCCTTAAGGTTACCCTCACTAGACGTTATCTAGCACTATTGCCCTGCGGTGTCCGGACTTTCCTCTTGAGACACACTCAAGCGACTATTTGAAATACTTTAACTATATACATTATATCATTTTTTACTAAAAAAGTAAAGCGACTAGAAAAAAACTAGTCACTTTATCAAAGTTATATATTATCAGTTTCATCTTCTTTTAAAATTTTTGCCATATTAACAACTTTACATCCATCAGATGTTCTCATAAGAGTTACACCTTGTGTATTTCTTCCAAGTACACTTATATCTTTTACATTTATACGTATTACAACACCAGTATCTGTTATAAGCATAACATCATCTTGATCATTTACAATTTTTACTCCTATAATATGCCCAGTTTTAGCAGTTGTTTTATATGTTAATATTCCTTTTCCAGCTCTTGATTGTTCTCTATATTCTTCAATCTCTGTCCTCTTTCCAAAACCATTTTCTGTTATTGCTAATATATAGTCTTCATTAGCAGTTATAGGTTCCATTCCAACAACTTTATCATCTTTTCCAAGATTTATACCTTTAACTCCCATAGAAGTTCTACCAACTGGTCGTACTTCCTCCTCTTTAAATCTAATTGACATACCTTGCTTTGTAACCATTATTATACTTGTATTTCCATCAGTAAGTCTTACATCAATTAATTCATCATCATCTTTTAAAGTGATTCCTTGTATTCCAGTTTTACGAATATTAGCATATTCAGAAAGTTTTGTTTTCTTTATAAGTCCATTTTTTGTAGCCATAAGAACATACAATTCATCATTATAATCATGTACGGACATTACAGCGGCAATTTTTTCTCCTTGACCTAATTGAAGTAAATTAACAATAGCCATTCCTTTTGCTGTTCTTCCAGCTTCAGGAATTTCATATGCTTTGAGTCTAAATACTCTTCCTGTTGTTGTAAAGAACATAATATAATCATGCGTAGAAGTAACAAATAAGTGTTCAACAAAATCATCTTCACGAGTACTCATTGCAGTAAGTCCCTTTCCACCTCGTTTCTGACTTCTATATACATCAGCAGCTACTCTTTTAATATATCCAAAATGCGTTAGCGTTACAATATTAGTTTCTTCTTTAATTAAACTTTCAATGTCTATATCACCTTCGCCATGTACTATTTCAGTTCTTCTTTCATCACCAAATTTTTCTTTTACAGCTAGTAACTCCTCTTTTACAATATTAGTTACTAAATGTTCATCTGAAAGAATAGCTTTATATTTTGCAACCAATTCAAGTAACTCGTTATACTCATTTTCTATTTTTTCTCTCTGTAAACCAGATAAAGTTTTAAGTTTCATTTCAAGAATAGCTGTAGCTTGTATTTCATCAAGTCCAAAGTTTTTCATAAGCCTCTGTGCAGCGTCATCATAAGAAGCTCTTATAATTTTTATAATTTCATCTATATGATCAATAGCTATTCTTAAACCTTCTAAAATATGAAGCCTTGCTTCTGCTTTTGCAAGTTCAAATTTTGTTCTACGTACAACAATCTCTTCTCTGTGCTTTATATAATAGTGCAATATTTCATTTAATTTTAATACTCTTGGCTGATTATCAACTAATGCAAGCATTAACATACTTTGTGTAGTTTGAAGTTGTGAATGTTTATACAATAAATTAAGAACAACATTTGGATTTGCGTCTCTTTTAAGTTCGAATACTATTCTAATTCCTTCTCTATCAGATTCATCTCTTAAATCAGATATCCCTTCTATTACCTTGTCTTGAACTTGTTTTGCTATATCTTTAATCATTTGGGCTTTGTTAACTTGATAAGGGATTTCAGTTACAACAATTTTATATCTTCCTCTACTATCTTCTTCAATTTCAGCCTTAGATCTTACACATACCTTTCCTCTACCAGTAGTATATGCACTCTTTATACCTTCTTTTCCAACGATTGTAGCTCCTGTTGGAAAATCTGGTCCCTTAATATATTGCATTAATTCTTCATTTGTAATTTCAGGATTATCTATCTGTGCACAAACACCATCTATTACTTCAGTTAAATTGTGTGGCGGAATGTTACAAGCCATTCCAACAGCTATACCATAAGAGCCATTTACTAATAAATATGGAAACGCAGCTGGTAAAACAGATGGTTCTTTTAATCTATCATCATAGTTTGGCACAAAATCAACTGTATCTTTATCTATATCTGTTAACATTTCAAGTGCTATTTTTTGTAATTTTGCCTCTGTATACCTCATAGCAGCTGGAGGGTCGTTATCAACTGATCCAAAATTACCATGCCCATTTACAACTGGATATCTTAGTGAGAAATCTTGTGATAAACGAACTAAAGCATCATAAATTGCAGCATCACCATGTGGATGATAGTTTCCCATAACTTCACCTACAATTCCTGCTGATTTTCTAAAAGGTTTTTCTGGCCAAAGTGCAAGTTCACTCATAGAATAAAGTATTCTTCTATGAACTGGCTTTAATCCATCTCTTACATCTGGAAGTGCACGTGATGCGATAACACTCATCGCATAATCTATATATGACCTTTTCATCTCCTCTTCTATTTTAACAGGCACAATTGTTTGTGACGATAAAAAGTTTTCATCATTAATGTCCATTTTCATACCTCCATTTAATACAACTTTATTATACTAGAAAAAAAATAAAAAAGCAAGCTAAAATTATTGTATTTTAAAGAATTTGTGATATAATGTAAAAAAGTTGAAATATTAAAGGGGAGCATATATGAAGTATAAAAATTACTATGAAATATTGAATATTAATAGAAAAAGTACACGTGATGAAATAAGAAATTCATTTAGAACATTAGCTAAAAAATATCATCCCGATACAAATAAAACGCCAGAAGCCGAAAGCATGTTTAAAGATATTAATGAGGCTTATGATGTATTAACTAACGATGAAAAAAGAAAAAAATATGATAGACAAGTAGCAAGGTATGGTTATGGCATGGTCGATACTGATTCAAGTCTTTCAAATGTAAAATATGAATTTAAATCAGGGGTTAACGTTATAAATGACTTATTAAGTACAATACTTGGATTAAAAAAAGATGATGCACAAAACTTTGGAGATATTAATAACGCTCCAAATGCGACAAAAGACGAAAAGAGACAAAAACAAAAACCTGAAAAAGGTAAAGACATAATTTCTAATATAGAAGTAACATTAGAAGAAGGTTTCTTTGGCGCCGAGAAAAAAATTGCAATAAAATCATATAGAACAGGACTTAACACCTTTTCTGTTAATGTTCCTATAGGTATACAAAACGGCGATAGTATACGTCTAGCTGCACTTGGTAATCCAGGAAAAAATGGTGGAAAAAATGGAGATTTAATTATTCATGTAAAATTATTACAAGACAAAGAATTTAAATTAGACGGAATAAACTTAAAGAAAAACATTACCATAACTCCAGCTCTTGCTGCTGTGGGTGGAAAATACAAATTAAAATTATTTAATGAAACTATTTTTGTATCTTTACCTAAACATTTAAAAGATGGTGAAATTATAAAAGTGGAGAAAAAAGGCTATATTTCAGAAGATGAAGAAAGAGGTGACCTTTTACTTAAAGTTCATATAGATATGCCAAATGGTATTACTGAACGTGAAGAGAAACTTTACGAACAAATACTAAAAATAGAAAGAAAAAGAAAAAATGACTAGTGAAATTAATTCACGAGTCATTTTTTAAGCTAACAACGCTGAAACCTTTTTAGTATATTCCTGTGAAATAAACCCAGTAAATATATCAAAACTAGTTTCTGTTCCAATAACATTTACATATTCCCTTGTATCCTCATAAAGAGAATTAATGTAATCACTCTCATCAAAACAACCTTTTAAATGAGTAAGATAAACATTTTTTACACCGCTATTTAAAACCTCGTACACATTTTCTTTTGTACTACCGTGATATCCAGGAAGAGTCATTATTCTCTTTATTGGATTACCAGCCTCAACCATAACCACATTAGAATTTTTAATGAATTTCTTTAATTCATTGTCAACAGATGCTATATCAGAGGTATAAACAAAAGAGTTATAGCCACAAGATATTTTAGTAGCAAAACTTTTTATTTTATCTTCACAATGATTTGTTTTGCAAAACTTAACATTAAAGTCAGCAAATTCAAACTCAAAGTTTTCATCTATTACCTGCACTTCAAAGACTGAACTATATTTTTTTAAAATGTTATAATACCAATCACAATACTTTTCTGATGTGTCACTCATAAAAAGTTTAATTTTGGAATGTGGATAAAATTCTAACATAAATTCACCAATTACACTAATACCGGCTACATGGTCAATATGATTATGCGATATAACTATTGCTATATCTTCAGGTAATAATTTGTTAGTTATAAAATAATTTAACAACTTATCTTTTACACCTACACCTACATCCAATATCAAAAGTTTATTTTTTCTTGGTATAAGATAGCATGATGTTGGTTTAAACCTCATATTAGGTGCGTGAAAGCCCAAAGACTTTAAAAAAATTCCCAATTTTCTCATCTCCCTTTTTGAAATTTCAATTAAGTATATTTTTTCTATCTGATATATTATACATTATTTTTGAACGT
This sequence comes from uncultured Clostridium sp., assembly GCA_964617175.1. Taxonomy (GTDB): domain Bacteria; phylum Bacillota; class Clostridia; order TANB77; family CAG-465; genus CAG-465. Next base: position 4,853 of record CAZTVT010000003.1, on the reverse strand, counting down.
TTGTCAAATTTTGAATTGTGCCTTTTTAATGTTTTAATGTTAAAATATAAAAAACAAGTATATTTATATACAATATTAGCATAATTTTTTTATCAATTTATTACATAATGGTATTAAAACTCCACCTATGCTATTTCCTAATATCATTATTATTAAATATCCCACTGTTTTTAATGACCACATTTCTGATATTGTAAAATAGAACATATTTGCTATACAATGTTCAAATCCACAAAGTATAAAAGTAGAAACAGCTAAAAAAATAATTAAATTTTTACCCAAATCACTCTTAATTGTTTTATAACCATTAACAGCAATATACATGAGTAAGCCACAAAAAATAGAAAGTATCAGTATACTAAAAATATTGTCTTCTATTTTAATTTCACATATAATTTGAGCTTTTTTCATTACTAACTCTGAAATTCTTGTGTATTTTAATACAAATCCCACTATATATATACCTAGAAAATTTCCAACTAAAGTAATAAATACTTCAATTAAATATTTATAGTTATTATCAAAGACATATCCAACCTTACCTGTAAACAAATTAAATCCATTACTAACTATTACAAATAAGCCAATAGCAAACATAAAAGAACCTATAATTCTGTTCTCTAAAGACAAAAAAATTGTTCCTCCAATACCTATCATAATTCCAGCTAGTATACTATTTATTAAAAAAATAATGTTTTGTTTCATATCTAACTCACCTATAACTATTTTATCATATATTTTAACAAAAACAAATAAAAAAAGTAGCTGTTAAAAAAATTCCAAAAAAATAGAGCTCCGTTATAGGAGTTCTATTTTTTCTTTGAAATGACTTTTTAAAAATTCAAGCAGCCACTTACCATCAAGCTTATCAACATGTTCAATTATTGCAGGAGCGTAAAAGCTAAAATATTCTTTTTCTGTACTGCCATCGTTAGGTTCAACTTTTGTTGTAGAATTAATTATTATTGGAATATCTATTACTTCTTTATGAAGCACTATTTCATCAATAACATCTAATCCTCCATATTGATCTATATAACTTTTATCACCATCAAACTGAGGCAATCCAAAATCAACAACTATTAAGTCAATTTCAGAAATATGTTTTGCAAAATACCTGAGCGCACTATTAATACTTTTACAAATAGTATAACTAAATTTTATTTTCTTAGCCTCTAAATAGTAAATAGCTGACTTAACTTTAATATCTGGCATATCATCAATAAAAAGTATGTGCATAAAAAACCTTCCTTAATTAATTTAGATTTTAAATTTTTATACGCTTCAAAATTTTATGCTATCCATAAAATTATCAATAGCATTGTTAATTATAGTATACTCTTTTTCTCATAGTCTATATTCTCCTTCATCATTAAAAATTTTCTTCTAAATTCAGAAAAAATATCAATTTTCTCGCCAGTATTATATAACGTAATATAAGTAAAATCAAGTAAAAAGATTGGACTTTTTATATCCAACCTTTTTATTTTATTTTTTTCTTTTTTAATCTAATATCCTCACCTATAAACTTACATATTATAAAGTTTCCAATTAATCTTGACAAAATTCTTTCATCGTATCTATTGTATAAATCATTTAAACTTAAATTTGTAGATATTACCATTTTTTTATTATTTAGCAGTCTTGTATTTATAATATTAAACAGCTCTGTAAACTTATTATTATTCATTGTCTCAGTTCCAAGGTCATCTATAATAAGCAAATCAACATTAAAAATTTTATTATATTTTTCTTTTTGCGATTCTGTCTTATCATAAGAGAACTTATAATCTATAATCTGATCCATTAATATTGGAGATGTTTGATATACAACATTAAGCCCTTTATCTATTAGCTCTTTTGCAATACAATTAGAAATAAAAGTCTTTCCAAGACCTGTATTGCCTGTAAATAACAAATTCTTCTGATTTTCTGATTTTATATTTTTACAAAACTCTATTGCTATATTTTTTATAATTTCTATATTTTCAAGTGGAGACTTTTCAATACCATATTTTTCTTTATTAGGCTTACTTGAATAATAGCAATTATCAAAAGTCTTAAAATTTTCATCAGCTAATTTTAATATATTAGATTGCCTATATGTATAATTTAAAACTTCTTGATTAAAGCAATTACAATAACTAGTTATATTATCTTTAGTAACCATACCTGTATCATTACATACTTTACAATCAAAATTAGGTTCTAAATCTTTTTCTGTTATACCAATTTTTTTTAATATTTTATGCCTTTTTTCTTCAAGTTTGTCAAGCTTTATTTTCATGTTTTCTTTTTCAATTTGTTTTGTAATCTCATCACTTGCTACTATACTTCTGGTTATATTAAGTGCAAGCATGTTTATTTCTCTTTCTATCTCTTCTAACTCAGGATAATCTTTATATATCTTTTTCTTTTTAATAATAGCCTCATCAATCTTCCTTTGTCTTTTTATATCTCTTTTTTTTAAAATTTCTCTATATACTTGATTATCCATAGCCGCCTCCATTACATATTATCATAGAATGACTCTAAATTAGTATACTCTCTTTGACTAACATCTTGATATTTAGTTTTTGTTCCTGTAGTTCTTTTATAACTACTTGTACTTTCAGTATGTGACGTAGAATTTTCATTCTCAATATCTTTTACATTTTTAAATCCTTTTTTATGCCAGTTAACTAAAATTCCATTTACATAGCTTATAGTTGGATTAGATTTATTTACTGTACGTTTTAAAGCTTCTTCAATAACATCAAAATCGTAACCATAATCTTTAACCCATGCATCAATATATTGCTCTTCATACTTTGTCAAATTTCGATTAAGTCTTAAAGCTTTTGAAATTTTTTGCTTTATTTTTTGCATATTATCATAGTTTTCTAAAAATTCTTCTAATTGTTCAAATGTTTTCACTCCACCGTTATACCAACTCTCCGCTACCGCGTGAACATATTTTTTATTTAAAGCTTTTCTTTCTTGACAATAATGAAATAATGCAATCATTACTTCTTCAGAAAATGAATAATTTTCAAACATAGCGCTTATATCTGTATACCATCCAAGAGACATTACTCCTTGGAAGAAACTTTCATTTATTGCACTAGCTGCTGCAATCCTTTTTCTATCTCGTTCTGTCTGTACTTTAGTTCTTCTTGGCTCAATTTTAGGGATATATGTCTTGTTTATTTCATTTTCTCTTATATCTGGTATGTTATATCCATGTGTTGTTCTTACTAATAACTCTTCAGCTTGAAGTCTCTCTAATCCAAAAGAAAGTTCTTGTTCTGTTATACCTAACTTTTTAGCAAGATCTGGTTTATCGATTTCAAGGCCTTTTTTTGATAAAAATAATATATAAAGGTAAATTTTTACATCTATACTTTCAAGTTGTGGCATATAATTTAATATAAATAAATCAGGTAAAACAACATCTCCTAATTCTAATGAACTTTTCTGTACAAACTTCATAACTATTCTCTCCTAATACACTAAATTGTGAATATATTATATCATCAGTTTTATTTTTTTACAATACTAAAATTAAAACTTATTTTACCTTATTTAAGTTTAAAAGTAAATTATACCACCCTAAAGTAGAATTTAGTCTTGGACGTATATTGTATAATTGTTATGTTGTTTCATCTAATATTAGAAATGGAGATAAAAAATGATAGATGAAGAAATAAGAATAATTATACATGATACACTATGTCATACACGAGAAATGTTAAAGTTTTTAAGAAGTATAAAAGCAGGTAAATATAATGCTTATCTTGATGATCTAATTGACTACGCACTTTGTACTGAAGAATACCTACAAACAATTGAGCATTACCTTCTTGAACTTGAAATAAAGTTATATAGTGCTTTGAATGGTGGTGGTAATATTGAAAAATAAATTAAATACTGCTTATCAAAAGCATCTAACCTTGTTTAACAGAGAAGATATTGAAAAGCTTTTAAAAGCAGGTTTTAAATTTTACGAAATCGCTGATGAAATTCAAAAGCATAAAACCACCATTTCAAAGGAAGTAAAAAAGTACCGAACTGAGCGCAAGCCTTCCAATTTTAACAACAAAACTAATTATTGTAAACATAAAGTACTTTGCAATATTAAAAACTTGTGTAATGCTAATTGTCATTCTGAATGTAGACGCTGTGGAAAATGTAATAGTATTTGCTCCCAATATGAACTACAAATATGTGAGAAACTATTAAAACCTCCCTACGTGTGTAATGCTTGTAATAGTTATGCTCAATGTAGAAAAATTAAATATATATACTTTGCTAGTGAAGCTAAAAAGAAATATGAAAATTCTCTTATCTCTAGAAGACAGGGTATTAATATCACACCAGAAGAATTAAAAAAACTTGATGATTTAATTTCTCCTTTAATAAAGCAAGGGCAATCTATTAAACTCATATATAGAAATCATAAAGACGAAATTCCTTGCAAAGTAAATTGTTTGTACAATTATATAGATGCTGGAATATTATCTGTAAAAAATATCGATTTACCTAGAAAAATTAAATATAAGGTACGTAATAAAAATACTAATAAGTCAAAAAAAGATTACAGTTATAAAATTGGCAGAACTTATGATGATTTCAAAAAATTACTGGAAGAAAAACCTAATGTTAATGTGGTAGAAATGGATACTGTAATTGGAACATCTGAAAAAGGTAAAGTATTACTAACTATGTTATTTAGAAACTTTAATTTTATGATAGCTAGGCTATTACCTGATAAATCTGCTGACTCTGTAAAAGCCGAACTTGATAATATCGAAAGAATTATTGGTTCAGAATTATTTAAACGAGTTTTTAAATACATTTTAACAGATAATGGC
>CAZTVT010000002.1:0-37157 GCA_964617175.1 uncultured Clostridium sp. | reverse complement strand
ATTAGTAGTGCTGAAAATATATTATCTTCTAGTATATTAAATGATATTAATAATGCTATAAAAAGTTTATCAAAAATTAGTGAATATAATGAATTATATAAAAAAGAAAATGATAGATTGCAAGGAATTTATTATGAGCTAGAAGATTTATCACAAAATCTTTTTAAATATAAAGAAGAAATTTCATTTGATGAAAGAGAAAATAATGAAATAATAAAAAGACTTGATTTAATTTATTCTTTAAAGAGAAAATACGGTAATAATATTGAAGAAATTTTAGAATATAGAGATAATATACAAACAAAAAGAGAGGAAATTCAAAATATGGAAGAGCATTTAAATAAAGTTTCTTTAAGGATTAAGGAATTAAAAGCTGAAATGTTTGATATATCAAAAGATATGAATGAAATAAGAAAAAAGAGTGCACTAGAGTTAGAAAATAAGATAAATAAAGAGCTAGAAGATTTAGAAATGAAAAACGCTAAATTAAAAATAGATGTTAAATTTGATGATACCTGTAATTTTAATAATAATGGTTTAGATAGGATTTCATTTAAGATATGTACTAATGTTGGAGATGAATTTAAAAGTTTAAATAAAATAGCATCTGGAGGAGAAATATCAAGAATAATGCTTGCAATAAAAAAAGTATTATCACAAATAGATGATGTACCAGTACTTATTTTTGATGAAGTTGATACTGGGATAAGTGGAAAAGCTGGTAGTGTTGTTGGAAATAAGTTAAAATCTATCTCTTTACATCATCAAGTTATATGTATTACACATCTTGGAGTTGTTGCTGCTTATGCTGATAATAACTATTATATTTCTAAGAGTGTAGAAAATAATAATACAATATCTACAATAAAATTATTAAATGAAAAAGAAACTGTTGAGGAGATTGCAAGAATTTCTTCAGGAGTACTTTCTGATATTGCTATAGATAATGCAAGAGAACTTAGAAAAGTTGCATGCTTAGTATAAATAAAAAGTTATAGAATATAACAAAAAATTACTTAATTTTGTAGAAATGAGATTATGAATTGGTTAGTCTAATAAAAATATTAAGCAAAATAAAAACAATTTTTCTTAATATGTAATGCTTGAAGTAAAAAAATATATAGAGTTATAAAAGTAAAATAATGATATATAGAAAAAAAGAAAGGTGCGTAGAATATTCATCTACACATCTTTCAATTTACATCTAATGTTGAGAAAACATTAGATTAACCAAGACTCGGTCTATCCCGTGCACGTATCATCATTAAAACCTCCAAGGGTAAGTAAGTTGTCAATGCGGCCGCCTGTCATACAATTATTATACTTCTAAATTATATACTTTCGCAAGCATAAGATTTTTCCTCCTTATTCGACTTATTTAGCTATAAATAATTTAAATAGCAGGTGCTACAATAAATTATTATTGATAGCTATTGTTTTAACTACAGTTATATTATATAACATAAAAATGCTTTTGCCAATATTTTTATAAAAAATTATGTAAATTTTTTTTGAAGTTGCTTTACGCAATATGTTATGATAAAATATATGGGATTTGTATAATAATGAATAATCAATAATGTTTTGTCATAGAGCTAAATTAGTTTTTAATATTGTAATTAATTTAAAAATATCATATTTGCTAAAATGTATATATTAAACTTTAGTAAAGAAATGAAGGAGATAAGATTAAGATGCATAATTTAAGGAAATGTAATATGTGTCCACATAAATGTTTAGTAGATAGAGAAAATAATAAGCAGGGATTTTGTAATGCAGGAAGTAAGATAAAAATAGCTTTAGCTGATGTTTTTCATTATGAAGAACCTTGTATAAGTGGAGAGAATGGTTCTGGTACAATATTTTTTTCAAATTGCAATTTAAGATGTGTATATTGTCAAAATTATGAGATAAGTAGTGGAGGAAAAGGAAAAGAAATAACAGTTCAAGAATTAGCCGATATTTTTTTGAAATTACAAGAAAAAAATGTTAATAATATAAATTTAGTAACTCCAACAATTTATGCACTTCAAATTAAAGAGGCTATAATACTGGCTAAAAAAAGAGGATTAAATCTACCAATAATATATAACTCAAGCGGGTATGAAAATATTGATACATTAAGAAAATTAGAGGGGTGTATAGATATATATTTGCCTGATTTCAAATATGCAAGTGATGATATTGCCTTTAAATATTCTGGTATAAAAAATTATGTAGAAAATGCAACTAATGCAATACTTGAAATGTATAGACAAGTAGGAAATGTCCAAATTGATAATGATGGAATTATAAAAAAAGGATTAATTATTAGAAATTTAATATTACCAAATAATGTGAGAAATACTAAAAAAGTATTAGAATGGATAAGTAATAACCTAGGAAAAGATGTTTATGTAAGTATAATGGCACAATATTTTCCAACAAATAGGTCAAATGAGTTTAGTGAAATAAATAGAAAAATAACCAAAAGAGAATTTAAGATAATTGAAAGATATTTGTTTGAATTAGGTTTTAATAATGGATATATTCAAAGTTTAGGAAAATGTGAAGAAAAATATGTACCTAAATTTGATTTAAATGAAAAATAATAAAAATCGGGATTAAACCCGATTTTTAAAATAAACAGCAGTTGTTATTATTATTTGAATGTCCTGATGAACAGCAACAAAATAGAACTATTACTATAATTACAATTATAAAACAACAATTGCCTCCAAATAAACCATTTCCAGAGTTAGAACAACAGCAACTATTATTATTCATATATATTACCTCCTTAGAAATCTATGTAATTTTTATTAGGACTTATATTGTTAGAATCAATAAAGTTATGATATCTATTATCCAAACTAGAATTTTTTTCTATCATATCATTAGGTATGTTGGTATTAAAGCATAAATACCAATCTATACAATTAAATCCAGTAAGATTACTTTGCTTTTCCATAAGCTCTTTGTAAGTCTTTGGCATTGGCATTATTCCTGGTTGATTTGGCAACCAATTTGCTGGTGTCATGATGTTTTTTTCATCTGTAAATTGCATAGCATCAAGTAATCTTAAAATTTCTGCTATATTTCTTCCATTTGTCATAGGGTATTGTAAAATAGCTCGTATTGTTTGATTTGGACAAATAAAGAACACAGTTCTAACAGTTTGAGTAGTACTTACGTTTGAAGCTATCATAGAATACTTCTTTGCAATTTGCATATTTCTATCTGCAATTATAGGGAACGGAATCTGTATACCTGTATTTTTATATATGTTATTTATCCAGGCTAAATGTGATGGTGTACTATCAATTGATAATCCTAGTAATTCACAATTTCTCTTTTTAAATTCAGGATACATTTTGGCAAATGCTAAAAATTCAGTAGTACAAACAGGTGTAAAATCGCCAGTATGTAATAGGTTAAACCTAAAAAGTACTGGCAAATCAACGTTTATAAGTTATATTTTATTTCTAATGTATCTTTATTTAGTAAAATTTCACTAACAAAAGTTTTAATCACACTTTGTTTATCTTCAATAGTTAAAGTGCTAAATTTATTTAGCAATAAGTCCATAGATTTTTTATATAATTCTAAATTTATATTAGAATTGTTGTTATCAATTTTTGTTTGAATATTTAATATTTTTTTATCAAGTTCTTTTATATTATTATCAAGTTCAATAGCTTTATCTTTTAATATATCACTTAATTTATCACCATTTGCTATTGCTTCAATAATATTATTTAATTTTTCATGTTCTTTAATTTTTTCTATATTAAGTGTATTAAGGTTAAGTAATAAAGAATTATCTACTTTTTTATTTTCTATTTTTTCTAAATCTAAACCTTTTATGTAATTGCAAATGTTATTATATACTATATCTTCTACTTCATCTAATTTAAATGAAGTTTTATTTGTACATGCATTATATAATCTATGTCTAGAACATAATAGGTATTTATATCCTTTAGTTAATTTAATTCCTATACTATGATTGCAATCTTTGCATTTTATTAAGCCAGTTAACCATGTATATTTTCCTTGTTTTTTTGCTGTAGTTTTGAGTTTATTCATATCTAATTTCTCCTGTACATATAAAAATTGGTTGGATTCGATTATGGGTTCGCTATTAGAAAGTATAATAAGTTGTTCTGATATATCAGTATATACTCTTCCTTTTTTACCTTTTTCTTTTCCATATATTATAATACCATGTGTACCATCAAATTCATCTATTTTGTTGTGTATTATATAACCTTTATTTTTGAAATAGTTATATATTTTAACATCAGATTTTACGTATATAGGATTCATTAAAATCCTTCTAATATATTTATCTGTAATTAATTTATTAAGTTTTTTTGAAAAGTAACTTGCAATATTTCTTATTGTTTTGTTCTGAATATATAGTTCAAATATTTCTTTAACATATTGTATTTGTTCGCTGTCTTGTTCTAAAACGGAAACTTTCTTGTTGTTTATCAGTATTTTTTTATTAGTATATCCTAAAGGAATATTACCTCCAGCAAAGGATCCATTTTTTGCCCTTGCATAATAGTTATCTGTTATACGTTGTTGAATAGTTTCTCTTTCTAGTTGTGCAAATACCATTATAATATTAATCATAGCTCTGCCAATAGGTGTACTTGTATCAAATTGCTCAGTAGCAGATACAAATTCAACATTATATTTTTGGAATAATACTAGTAAATTAGAAAAATCAACTAAGCTACGACTAATCCTATCTAATCTATAACAAACTACTTTATTTATTTTACCACTTTCTATGTCTTTTAGCAACTCTTTAAATTTAGGTCTATCTAAATTACTTCCACTAAAACCTTTATCAAAGTATTCTTTATATTCTAGATTTTCTAATTTACAGATATTTTTTCCATATTCTAATTGAGTTTCTATACTTATAGAATCTTTTTTATCTATACTTTGTCTTGCATATAAAGCAACCATTTTTTAGCCCCTTTCTTCATATAACATAGGCTCATAAATAAAACAGGCCATGTTTATCATTTCCTCAGTTACACCTATTTCATTTGCTACCTCGAAATTTGAGTAATTTGAGCCTAAAAATCGTTTAAAAGTTTCAAAAGGTATAAGTTCATTAACTGCCCACTTTTTTGCTCTAAATTCATTTATAGAGCGTGTAATTTTATCATTTTCTTTATTAGTACTTAATAAATTAAAATCTATTCCAGTTTTATAGTGACCGATTTCTTCTGCAAGTATACATTTTTCTTCAGTTTCTGTTGATATATTTTTATTTAAGTAAATATTACATTTATCTGTGTTATATAAACATAAACCATTTGCTTGAAATTCTTTAAAATCTTTTTTCTTAACTTTTATATTTTCTTTTTCAGTTAAAGAATATAAGTCATTTAAATTTTTCATTTGTACCTCCTAATCACAAAACATTTGTTCTTTTTGAAAATTATATAGTAGCACTACTTACTTTGTAGTGCTTTATCATTAGTTAAATTTGTTTTGGTATAAAAAATAGCGGTTGCAATGAACCGCTAATAATTTTCTAATGCCCGATAATTTTTTTACATAATTTATGGTTATTTTGTAATTATATATTAGGTTCATTTTTAATAAAAATTTATATCTACTATTAAGCCGTTAATAAATCAATGTTTTTGTCTATTTGAGACCATAATATTGTTTTAATGTCATAATTATTAAACGCATTTAATACGTTTTGAGATATACTTTTTTTATCATTTAACAAAACGATAAACTCGCTATTTTTATCTCTTTTATCTTTGGTATCATTCCAACTGAATGCACAATTTTTAAAGCTTTGCATATCTGGATTATTAATTGTTTGGCAAAGTCTTTCGTGTTTAGTTTTTGTTTTTTGGAACAAAAAGTCGTATGAATGAAGAAGTCCTGATTTACCTACAAAGTTTACATCTTGGCTATAGTAAATTTCATGTTTATTTAAATAATTTTTTACATCTTCTTGAAAAAATGATGCGACTTTATTTTTTGAAAGCATAAACATATCTTCTATTTTTGACATAGCTTGTGAAAGTAAAAATAGTTTTTGTGCGAAATCATGTGAATTGCAATATACTAAAATTTCATTGTTAACGAAATGCACACCAAATTTTTTTAATATTTGATTTAATAATTCTTTTCTTTTTCCTGTTTTTATATCAATACCAAGCATATATAAGTTATTAATTGTATAACCATCATCAGATATACAAAGTTCGTTTGGATTTGAAATATTAACATATACTTGTTGATAGTCATTGTTTATATCTAGAAGTGGACTTGTAATTTCAATGTAATTATTATTAAGTTTATTTAATTTTATTTCTTCATTTAACCAGTCAACGTAATATTTTTTTAATTGAACTGCATTTAAAACTTCCATGAAAAAACCTCCTTAAAACTCTTCTTGATATATTATATCACAATTGTTATGCAAAATGTTGAATTTTTTGAAAAAAGCTAAGCAATGATTGTATAAATTTGGTTCATTGATATCAAACTTTATAGCTTCATCTAATCCAAAATCTTGATTATATATATGCAAGTGTGTTCCGTATATTTTTTTACCATCAGGGTTCATGTGAACTCCGTTAGGGTTTATATCTAACCTAAGTAAAGGGATATGATTTAAAGCAGTTCTACTTTGAAAAGTATATTTGTTAATATTTCGATTGCAATGGTTTATATTAACAATGAATTGCTTTTTGTTTTCATCAGCTTCAACATAAAACTCTGATTTTTGACCGTGATTAGGAAGTACTAAGTTTTCTTTCTCACATATATTTTTTAGCAAATCGATTAGTTCTAAAGCTTCTTTCGTTGTTAGTTTTTCATCTTCCATCACAAATCATCCTCATCCTCTAAAAAGTCATCAATTAAGTTATTTATAATCTTAGCTTGTTTATCATCTAGTTTTGCTAATTTACCTAAGTCTACTTTAGAATTAGCTGCAATATGTAAATTATTTTCTTTTAATTTTTTGTCTATTTCTTTTACAGTATTAGTTTCATCAGTACGTCCTAGTAGGTAATCTGTAGTCACGTTAAAAATCTCGGCAATTTTTGATAAGGTAGAAGTATCAGGATCTCTATCGCCACGCTCATACATACTTATTGAACTAGGTGCTAAATTTAATTTTTCAGCCAATTCTGATTGATACATTTTATCTCTTTCTCTTAAATATTTTAATCTTTCACCAAAACTCATAATATTTAATTCCTTTCAAAAAAATTAAAAATTTTATTTACTTATATAATAACACTATTTGTGATATAAGTCAACATAATTCACTCAAAGTGAAAAAAGTTTATAAAAAAGTATTGACAACACAAATAGTGAAGTGTATAATATGAATATAAAATTCACAGAGAGTGAAATAAGGGGGTGGCATTTTGAAAGAATTAAAAGATTTTAGAATATCAATTGGGCTTACAATTAATGAAATGTCTGAAAAAATAGGTGTTTCAAAATCATTTTATGAAAAAATTGAGATGGGAATAAGAGTACCTAGTTCTAATTTTATAAAGAAACTAAAAATACAATTCCCTCAATTTGATACTAATATTTTTTTTGATATTTCACAACACTAAAAGTGAATTATCAAATATAGAAAAGAGGTGAGTAGATGATATGTAAATTAAAAGAGATTAGAAAAACAAAACAAATATCACAAAATAATATAGCAAAAGAACTTAATATAGGGCAAACAACTATATCAGAGTGGGAAAACAATAAAAATATACCTAATTTAAAAAAAGCATACGAATTAGCAAAATATTTGGGTGTTAGAGTTACAGATATATGGCAATAGAAAATACTAACCATAGTGCTAGTATGATTAGTATTTCTCTACAATTTGTATATCTTAAACTTTTGCAATTAGTATATAGCCCATACATTCATACAGTACGTTTATTTTACGACATTCCATGTCATCAGTATGCCCATACATATTCAACTAATATTACAACTAGCACTCGTAAATTCTATGAAAGCTCTAACACTTATGCAGTTGTAGTTCTGCAAATAAATAAGTAATAAGTTACCCCATAGCAGTTAGAATTTTAGATTTTAAGCTATCCAGCTGATTTATATAGTTCTACCACCATATAAATCACTAATCTTTAAGAAGCAGGGTAAAGTCAAAAGTTTTGTCAAAATAATCACATCCTTTCGACAATACCTCATAGGGTATTAAGTCAATACAATTATACCATTCTGAATGATATTTGTAAATAATAATAAAAAAGAAAAAACGAAAAAAGCGTACTGACACTAAAGCAAAGTAGGTGGAGAGTGTGGATAACAAATTAGTAAAAAGTACAAGTATAGATAAATATAATTAAAAAGGTGATAAAAATGTGGAAAGATAATATAAAAGAAGTACATCCTAAGTTAACAAAGGAACAAGAAGAAATAGTATATAAAAACTTAGGAAATATGTTAATAGAAATTTATAATAAATATTCAGAAAGTGAAACAAAAGAATAATAAAAAAATAGGACAAGTTTAAGGAGGTGATATATATGTACAATTATCTAATAAGTAACAGAGAATTAATATTTGCAATACTAATAGCAAGTATAAGAGCAGTAGCAATTGCTTTTACATTTGCTGGAATAGTACAAACTGTAATATATCAGATTACAAAAAAGATATTTGGTAAAGGTTACAGTATTTACAATGAAATAGAAAAATTTGTATTAGAGGGGTAGGGGATTATATGATAACTAAGGAAACAAGAGCAGATAGTAATTTAAAAGTGAAAAGAAAAATAAGATATTCTCAAATAATAAATGAATTAGATAAAGTTTATCCTAAAGGTTTATCTGTTAGGGAATTGATGAATAATTTAAATTTTAATGAAAGAAATTATATAGCACCAAGGTGTACAGAATTAAAAGATAAAGGAAAAATAGAAGAAATAGGTAAAACTTACGATTACATTACAAATAGAGAAATTACAGTATATAGATTAGTAAAGGAAGAGGTGAAAAGTAATGTTTGATTATTTAAAGAGTAAAGCTAAATTACACAAAGAAAAGAAAATGTTAATAGAAGAAAATTTAAAACTACAAGAACATATAAAAGCATCAAGAAAATACGAAAAATTTTTAGCAGATGAATTATTTAAATATAAAGATGAAGTATATATCTTAAAACAAAAATTAGAAGCTACTACAGTGGAAAGTAAAACAGCTTCTAACATATAAATACCAATTTGAAAAATACTTATATTTATATTATATCACATATGTCAAGGGGGTTGAGATGTGGAGCAAGAAAGAGCTTTTAAAGGTATATGGATACCAAAGGAGATATGGTTATCACAAGAATTAACTATGCAAGAAAAAATAATGTTAGTTGAAATAGATAGCTTAGATAACGAAAGTGGATGTTTTGCTACAAATAAATACTTAGCTGATTTTTTTGGAATATCTAAAACAAGAGTTAGTATTGTACTAAATAATTTAATAGAAAAAGGATATCTTAGTAGCAAAATAATTTACAAAGAGGGTACTAAACAAATATTAAATAGGGTATTAAACATTTGTAGACCACCCTATCCAACAAATGTTAATGAGGGGTATATAACAAAAGTTAAAGACCCTATCCAACAAAAGTTAAAGGATAATAATATAGATTATAACAAAGATATTAATAATATAGATGAGAATAAAGAAAAAAATATAAAAAAAGAAAAATTCATAAAGCCGACCAAAGAGGAGATAAAACAATACTGTATCGAAAGAAAAAACGACGTAGATGCAGATATGTTTTTCGATTTCTACGAAAGCAAAGACTGGAAAGTTGGCAAAAACAACATGAAAGATTGGAAAGCTTGTGTGAGAACTTGGGAAAGAAGAAAAAAAGAAAATGGTTACAGGCAACTTAAAGGTGGAAATGTATTTTTTGATATTTTAAGAGAAGAGGGGAAAATGAATTGAGTAGAGATAATATAATTGCAATACTAGGTATATTAAAAACAGCTTATCCTAGATTTTATGCTAACATGACAAAAAGCGAAGCAGAAGAAACAATTGCTTTATGGAAAGAAATGTTTATTGATACAGATATTAGAATATTAACTATTGCAGTTAAAAGATTAATAACTCATTTTGAATTTCCTCCAACAATTGCAGATGTAAAAAAAGAAATATTAAAAATAACTACAAAACAAGAAAGTAATATAGATTATTGGCAAGAGGCATTTAAAATGATGTGTAATGCAAATTATATGCAAAAAGAAGAATTTGATAAGTATTCTGATATATGTAAAAGATTTTTTGGTAATGTAGATAATTTAAGAAGTTATGGTGTAATGGAAAGGCAAGAAATAATAAATAATATACAACCAAGATTTTTAAAATATGCAGAAAATTATAAAAAACGAGAAAAAGAAAATATGATGTTACCAAAAACTTATAACGAAATGATACAAAAACTTGTTAATAATTTTGAAGTTAAACAAATTGGAGGTACAAGCAATGTTTAATGTAGATACAATAGTACAACAACATTACGCATTAAAGTTTAGAGATAGATTTGACGATTATGGTGAAGAGGATAAAAAAGAATGTGAATGTGGTAGAAAAATTGATATAGATGAAAAAATGTGCGATGTATGTAAAAATGATTTAAAAAAACAATTTAGTACATTACTACATGATAATTTTACAGATGAGGAAATAGAAGTAATAAACGAAATATTTGAAGGAGAAGTGATATCATGAGAACTGTAAAAGAGTTAGATGATAAAGAATTAAGACAAGCATATGTAGTAGCTTGCAGACAATATAATAACGCTTATAAAAATAAAAAAGAAATAGAAGAAGAAATGTTCAGAAGATTTGAACTTGAATTAAATTAGATTAGATTGGAGGAATTAAATATGTTAGCCAAAAAAGCAACATTAGATGATATTAACTTAAAGGTTATGGTATGGGGAGAAAGTGGAAGTGGAAAAAGTAGATTTGCACTATCATCACCTAATCCTATAGTAGTAGATTTAGAGGGAAGCACAAGATTATATGCAAACGATTTTGACTTCTGGAAAGCAGAAGTAGATAAAACAAATGAAAGAGCAAATAATCCAGCAACTTTAACAATGAGTATAATTGATGAAATAATAAAAGGAGAGTATACGGATAGAAAAACTTTAATAATTGACCCAGTCACAGATTTACTCGATACTATAGAAAGTAGTTGTGCAACACAATATGAAAAAAATATAGGTAAGAAAGTAGATACTTTGAATGCAGTTCAAAAAACGAAATGGTATGCATATAGAAGAGATATGGTAAGAAAAGTTTTAAATAATCTAAAAGATATACCTATGAACTTGATTTTAGTAGCAAGAAGTAAAAATGTTTGGGATAACAAGGATGGTAAATTACAACCAGTTGGGCAAACATATGATGCATTAGAAATAATTGAATATCTAATGGATATAGTTATACAACTAGAAAAAACAGAAAATGGAACAACAGCAATAGTAAAAAAATCAAGACTTGGAAATTTGCCAAAAATATTGGAAGTACAAAATTTTGATTCAATACTAAATGCATTAAAAGAAAATAAAGATAAAATAGCAAAGGAAATTAAATAATAAAAACGGCACTTTTATACGTAGCAACAAAGTATGAGAGTGCTTATATTTTAGGAGGGAATATGGAACAATTTGAAAAGGTATATATGTTTAATCCTTTTACAATAGAAAATGCAGATAGTCAATCTATAGGAATAACATATGCAAGTTTACAAGAAAAATTAAACAAAGAAACAGATACACCATATCAAATAGCTCAGAATATTGAAGTATATGCAAATATGAATTTTTTATTAGGTGAAATGATTGCAAGAATACAAAGAGAATATGACCTATTAAGAACTGAAATAAGTATAACTGAGAATAAACAAGTATATATGCAAAGGAAACAATGGAAAGAAACTAATACAGAAAAAGCACCAGCTATGAGTTATTTTGAGGCTATGGCAAAAGAATATGTAAAAGAAGATAGTAAGAAACTAGCAGAATTAGGCTCTAAGCTGTTTAGATTTAAAAAAGCATATGAGAGTATAGAATCAAAACAAAATGCTTTAAAGAAGAAAATAGAAGCAATTAAATATGAACTGTAGAAGGTGTAAAAATGAAAAAACAAAGTGCAATGGGAAGTAGCAAAATAGAAGATTGCAAATTACAAGGAATACCTACAGATACGCCTGAGCAGATAGCAAGATATAAGGAGGCTTGGAAATGAAAAGTATAATGCAAGAAGAAAAAAGATGCTGCATTTGTGGAACAACAAATAATTTGCACGAACATCACGTTATACACGGAAATGCAAATAGAAAATTATCAGAAAAATATGGCTTAAAAGTATGGGTATGTTTAGAACATCATACAGGAGATAATGGAGTACATAATAATGCATATTTAGATGACGAATTAAAAAAACAAGCTGAAATAAAGTGGCTTTTATATGATTATGATAGGAGTATAAACGATTTTATAAAGATATTTGGAAAAAATTATTTATAGGGGGAACAAATGAGAATATTAGGTTTAGATACAAGTACTACAAGTACAGGATATGCAATATTAGATAATAATAAATTAATAAGTTATGGAACAATAAAGACGCCTAAAAAGGCTGATTTAATAGACAAAATAATTTTTATAGAAGAACATATAAAACAAATTATTAAAGCAAAAGAAGTAGAGTTTATAGTAATAGAAGATTTAGCAGTAACAAGAAGTGCTAGTACAACAAAAGCATTGTCTGGATTACTATATGATTTATTAGTAGAGTTTAGAAAAAGAGAGCTACTTGTAGTACAAGCTAGACCTAGCGAATGGAGAAAAGTTTGTAAAATAAAAGGCAAGTGTAGAAAAGAACTTAAAGCTAATGCAATACAACATGTTAAAAATGTTTATAACATTAATGTAAACGATGATGAATCAGAAGCAATATGTATTGCAGAATTTGGAAATAGTTTAGAGGTAGAATATGATAATTAAAAAGAAATTAATAAAAGAATACAAAAATTTTAATTTATATGGAATATATAAAGATAAAAAATTATTATATAAAACTTGTGAAAGTACAATAAAAGATAATTATAAAAAGAAAAATCAGTGGGGGTAGTATATGTTAAGTGAGAAGTATATAAAAATAATTCAAGATATTATAAATCATTATAAAAAAGAAGATCAAGTTCTACAAGCAGTTGAAGAAATGAGCGAACTTACAAAAGAACTTATTAAAAATATAAATAGAAACAAGGATAATGAAAAAGAAATAACACTTGAATTGGCTGATGTACAAATAATGTTAATGCAATTAATAGAAATATATAAAATAGATGGAAATAAGCTTTTAGGGGCAATTGAATATAAGTTATTAAGACAAAAGGAGAGGATAGAAAATGAAAGTAATTGATTTATTAAATAAGATAGCAAATAATGATTTACCTCATAATACAAAATTTAAAATTATAAGTTATGATAATAGTTTTTTATGCAGATATGATGATAGCTATCCAGGTGAAATATGGGTATTAAATGAAGAAAGTGAATGTAGCTTTAATTATAAAATAGACCATATGAGAATTTTGAATTATGAAGTAGAAATACTAGAAGATAAAACAGAAGAAATAGAAGAAATAAAAGTTGATAGAAATAATTTTATTCATACTGAATTAGGAAGTTTTAAAGGTAGAAAAATGGATATTGCATTTGTAAATAAATTTAATGAATTAGTAAGAGCAATTAACCAAATAAAAAAAGATTTTTTAGCAATAGGTGTTGATTATGGAAATGATTGTGATAAAGAAACAAATTGTATGACAGATTAGGGGGGAATAGATATGAAACATAATTGCTATATAGGAGAATGGTTAGATTATGAAAATGCTGAATTAGTAACATATAATGATTTAAAAGAAAAGGTAAAAAATAATAATGAAACATTTGGATATGGATTAAGCACATATGGCGAAAATTTTATGAATGGGCTTATGAAAGAATTAAAGATAAATGATTATTTTGACAAAAGGAAAAATACTAATTTTAATAGATTTAATTATTGCCCATATTGCGGTAAAAAAATAGATTGGAAAGAATTAAAAGAGAGGAGTAAATAAGATATGAGTGATTTAAAAATATTTACTAGCAATATAGAGCAAGAGGCAGTAGAACAAATTAATTTATTGTTAGAACAAAAACCATTTAAAAATTGTAAAGTGAGAATTATGCCAGATGTCCATGCTGGAAAAGGGTGTGTAATAGGATTTACAGCTGATTTAGGTGATAAAGTAATACCTAATATTGTAGGAGTAGATATAGGTTGTCGGTATGTTATGTGTTGAATTAGGGAATATTGATTTAGATTTAGAAAAATTAGATAAAGTAATCAATGAAAATATACCTAGTGGAAGAAATATAAGAGAACATAAATTAGAAGAGTTTACGCCTATAAATGAATTATATTGTTTAAGAGAATTAAAAGAAACTAAAAAATTCAATAGAGCAATAGGCACTTTAGGTGGTGGAAATCATTTTATAGAAATAGATGTAGATACTGATAATAATAAATATTTAGTTATACATACTGGCAGCAGAAATTTAGGTAAACAAGTTGCAGATTATTATCAAAATTTAGCTATACAGTTATGTTCTGGAAAAGAAGAAATGTTTAAAAGAAAAGAAGAAATAATAAATACATATAAAAAACAAGGTAGAAAGTCAGAAATACAAAAGGCTTTGAAAGAGTTAGAAAAAGAATATATAAATAATAAATCTGATTTACCAAATGAACTTTGTTATTTAGAAGGTAAATATAGAGAAATGTATTTGCACGATATGAAAATATGTCAAGAATATGCAACTATAAATAGAATAATGATAGCAGATACAATATTAAAAGAATATTCAGGTGTATCAATGGCATTATATTTTACAAATAATGGATTTGAAACAATACATAATTATATTTCTTTTGATGATAACATAGTAAGAAAAGGAGCAATAAGTGCTAAAAAAGGTGAAAGGGTATTAATACCAATAAATATGAGAGATGGTTCAATAATAGCAGTAGGTAAAGGAAATGAAGATTGGAATTGTTCAGCACCTCATGGAGCAGGAAGAATAATGTCAAGAATGAAAGCTAAAGAAACATTTAAGTTAGAAGATTTTAAAGAAAGTATGAAAGGTATATATACAACAAGTGTAGTTGAGGAAACAATAGACGAATCACCATTTGTTTATAAGCCAATGCACGAAATATTAGACAATATAAAAGATACTGTAGAAGTAGAAAGAATTATAAAACCTATTTATAATTTTAAATCTAAAAATTAGAAAGTTAGGAGGTAAGTATGAGTAAATTAATAAAAGTAGGCAAAAGTATATTTAATTCAGAAAATATAAAAGCTATAAGACCAAACATGTGGTTTAATAGCTATACTATAGAAGTATATTTAAATAATAATGAAGAAAAAATAGAAAATTTTGATACAAAAGATGATAGAGATGAAGAAATGCAAAGGTTATATAAAATTATAGGAGATAAATAATATGGAAGAAGATATAAAACATTTAGAAGATATAAAAGAAAATTTTGAGTATAGTTTAGAACACAGAACTAATTTAACAAATGAAGAATATTTAAATGCACATAGGAAAAGTTTGGCAATATCTAACATATTAAATGAATTAGATAGACTAAAAAAAGAGAATGAAGAATTGCACAAAGAAATAGACCGAATGAAAAGTTTAGATTTATATAAATTAGTTGAAGATTGGAAAACAGGTCAGCTTATTCCAAGACAAAAAATAAAAGACAAGATAGAATATTTAGATAAGCAGCAAAAGCAATGGCTAGAAGATAGAGAACTAAAAGCAAGTGATAGTGAGATAATATTTGCTAGATTTTTTTTACAAGAATTACTAAAAGAAAGTGAGGAATAAGTATGAATAATGAAGAAAAGAAAGCAGTTGAATTATTAGAAAATATAAAAGATGAGAGCTGGACAACAAAATATATAATGTCTAGTGATAGTAAAAATGCTGAAATATTATTAAATCTAATAGAAAAACTACAAAAAGAGAATGAAGGGTTAAAAGAATATATAGCACTAGCACCAAATTTAGATGAAATGACAGCTACTAAATATATAAATATTCAACAAAATTCTTATATACAAGGTAGAGCAGAAGAACAGAAAAAATATTTTGATTTAATAAATAAAATAGAAGATAAAATAGATAAATTCGATTATGAATTTGAAAAAGCAAAAAGGAAAAATGATGAAGATAGAGCTAATTATTATTGGGATTTAATTAGAAATTTTAAAAAGGTATTAGAAATCGAGGAATAAAAAATGAACGAAGAAGAAAAGAAAACAGTTGAACATTTTAAAGAACTGATAATATGTTGGTTATGAATGGAATGATGTAGAAGTAGTTCAACTATTAGAAAATATGTTAGAGGGGGAAGAATAAAATGTTAATTATAAAAATAGTAACAATAGCATTATGGATATTAGCAGGAATACTTATATTAATAAAAGGTAAAATAGACAAATTCGATTTTATAATCGTGTGGGCAACATTAATATTTAACTTAATCGTTGGTTTATTTAAATAGGAGGGACAAGTAATATGAAAAAATACATCTACATAATAGCAATACTAATTATATTTATAATACTATTTATAATAAATGCAATAGCAGATAAAAAACAATTAGATTATGTAGTAAGTGAATATAAAAGAGTACAAGCTACTAATACAGAATTAATAAAAGAAAATAAAGAGTTGAAAGAAAGAAATTTGAGTTTAATAGAAGAAAATCTTAGTTTAGGATTACAAAAATAAATTAGGAGGGTGGTATATGGATAAAAATTTATTACAAGAAATATTAGAAAGGGATGCTTGCAATAAAAATGGCGGAATGTGTGAAAGTTATAATTATTGTAAGTTTTGTAAAGAACCAGTAACTATTTATAGGACAAGTGATACACCTTGTGCAGATGCTTATATAGATATGAAGGATGTAACTAATATGTTAAAAAAACATCAAGATGATAAAGAATATATAAAAGTTAACACTGAAAAAATAAAAATATGGCGAAAAGAATTGAATGAAAAGTGGAACGACGACGATTACTTAAATGAATGGTATTCTGATTTAAAAAGTTGTGATACTTTTGGAATGCCTAAAAAGAAAGGTGGAGTATATTCAGTACTTGAAAATGAAACAATTAATAGAGAAAATATAAGAAAGAAAATATCTGATTTTATAGAACTTGAAGAAGAAAGATTAAGAGGAGTAAAAAGAAGATATTATATATTAGAAAAAGCACTTGATAGTTTATCTGAAAAAGATAGGTTTATAATAGATTGTAAATATGGTAAATCAAAACTTAGTTTTAATGACACTATATTATCTTATAAGAAAAAATATAACTATGAGTTTAGTATTGACCAAATAAAAAAGAAAATGGCTGTTATAAAAAGAAAAATATTTGAAAAAATATGCAAAAAATAAAAAAGTGCCGCACTTTTTTAAAACAAACGTGTTATAATTAGTATAGTGAGAAGTATCGGAAAACTTCTCTAAGAAAATTAACTATCTTGAAAAAAGGTCTCTTGTTAATAAAAATTGATAAAAAAAGCATTGGTAGTACGCTAATTACTACCACCATATCTAATAACAAGTATTTATACTGATTAGATAACAGGTACCAAGAAATCTATGAGGTGATTGAACCACACGAATCATAGTAAAAACTGAATATAAGCATTTGAAATTGGTGGTAAGTACAAATGTGAATGAGAGAAAAGGAACTCGTTTTCAATTTAGTCAAGTTTTTCTGTTTTAAAGGCTAAAAATTATAATATAAAATACAGACAAGGGAAACCTTAGTTTTCATATCATCCTCTTATATAGCACTATCTATTATGGTAGTGCTATTATTCATACAAATTTCATGAGGTGTCAAATAATTTTTATAAGATTACATAAAACACTTGACAATGTATAACGGTTATGTTATACTGTAAGTACAGTAAGAAAACAAGTTATGTAATCTTATTGCACAATGGTGAAATGAAAATTCATTTTTTTATTCACCTCCTTTCTTGAAAGGGTAAAATAAATAGAAACATTTAGTTGTAAGAGAGTAGTTGGCGCTACTCTCTCATTTTTCGTATAAATATAAATTTATTGCATATAATAAAAATAGCTTGAGTTGGCGCTCAAGCTATTGGCCTTATTTGTGTTTGCGAATAATTGAAATAAAATTGCTAATAGCATTAATAAAATCAGTTATCGCATTCACAAACACAATAAATAGAAACATTAATTGTACCTCCTTTCTGGCTAACAGATTGGAGCCAAATTAATTATAACATGTTGTAATATTACAAGTCAACAAAATTAGACAATAAAAAAATACAATGTAGTCCAATAACGGGCTGCTTTTTTAATGCTTATTTTAAGAAATGAGTAATAAAAAGGTAGTGGTAAACAAATGAGTAAAAAATCAAAACAATATAAGAATTATATATATGATGAAATACTAAGAGAGAAATTAAGTAAAGAGTTTTTAATAAATGAAAAAGAGATAAAAGAAACACAATGTAAGAGTTGTGAAAAACGTAATACAATACGTTGTAGATTAAATATACGAGATGAGAAATGTATTAATTTTCAAAGGAGGAAGTAAAAATGAAAGTTAAAGCAACAGATGAATATGTTAAAAGAAATTTAAAGGATAAAGAGTTAGATAGAATACCAGTTGCAGGTGAAATATTTGAAGTATCTAAAGAAAGATATGAAGTATTAACAGGTAATAATCCTTTCAATGCTATATTTGTTGAAAAAGTAGAAGAAGTTGAAACAGCTACTATTAAACCTAAAGTAGAAAAAGCTGTAAAAAAGACTACAAAGAAAGCTAAATAATATGACATACAGAGATAATCTAGAAATAGCAAAGAAATATAAAAGTAAAAGATGGCAAAAGCTAAGAAAGCAAAAGTTAATATTAAATCCTTTATGTGAAAGATGTTTAAAGAAGCGGGATATATAGCAGTGCTTATATAATACATCATAAGGAATATATAACAGACAAGAATTATGAAGATGACAATGTATTTTTTAACATAGAGAATTTAGAAAGTGTTTGCCAAGACTGTCATAATAAAATACATTTTAGTAAAGAAGATGAGTTTTACTTTGACAATGAAGGAAATTTAATTAAAAAGTAATTAATTCTGCATAAGAGAACAGTTGCAAATGTTTAAGAGAGGAAAGTTAGTCGCCTCTCTTTTTCTTATGCGTTTATAGGCTAACGGAAAGAAGGACTAACAATGGAAATATGGAAAGATATCGAAGAATATAAAGGAAAAATCAAGAAGGTATGGCAAAGATAATCCAGCAGCTAAAAGAGTTGTGCAATATGATTTAAAGGGAAATATAATAAAGAGATATGATTGCATTGCTGAAGCGGTTAGAGAAACTAACATAAGCAAAACTAATATAGGTAAATGTTGTAATTATAGACGAAAGACAGCAGGAGGATATATTTGGAGATTTGATACCCCCCATATTCGATAGAAAAGACTATTGAATGGGAAACGGTGAGAGGGCCTTCGAAAAATACGCAGGTTATTTTATATGACCCCCACCTTTGAAAGGATGTGAAATAATGGCAAAGAAAAAAACATTAGATTTAAATGAATTAAAAAGTGTTTATGAAACTCTTGGTGATGGCAAAAGTAAATTAGCTTTGTCATTATTGGATAAAGCTGAGTTTTTAGAAAACACATTAAAAAAATTAAGAAAAAAAGTAGAAGATTTAGGAGTTATTACTAAAATGTGTCAAGGCGAATATGATATTGAAAGAGAAAATCCAGCCTTAAAATCTTATAATACTACTTTAAAAAATTATACAATAGTTATCAAACAATTAAACGATATGTTACCAATTGGAAATGAGCCTACAAAAGATGATGGGTTTGAAAAATTTGGTGATGATTAATGACTTATATAGAAGAATATTATAAATATTTAAAAACTAATCCAGATAAAGCATGTCATAAAGTTTTAACAGTATATAAAAAATTAGTAGATGATATAAAGAAACCAAAAAAGGTTTCTTTTTTTAATGCTATAACAGAAGAAAATGAAACACATACCTTTATATTTGATGAAAAAAGAGGTAATTTACCTATTGAATTTATAGAAAAATTTTGTAAACACTCAAAAGGAAAATGGGCTGGTAAACCAGTTAAGTTAGAACTATTTCAAAAAGCATTTATACAAGCTCTATTTGGATTTGTTGATAAAGATACAGGAATAAGAAAATATAAAAAAGGAGCTTTGTTTATAGGTCGTAAGAATGGAAAATCTACTATGGATAGTGGACTTGCTAATTTTATGCTAACAAAAGACGGTGAAGGTGGTGCTGAAATATATTCAGTGGCGACTAAAAAAGATCAAGCAAAAGTCGTTTGGGATGAAGCAAAAAGAATGATAAAAAAATCACCAGCACTAAACAAACGTATTAGATGTTTAGTAGGTGGAATATATTACGATGCAACAGAAAGTTTTTTAAAAGCGTTAGCAAGTGATAGTAATTCACTTGATGGATTAAATGCTCACTTTGTAATTGCAGATGAAGTACATGCTTGGAAAGATAAAAATTTGTTGGATGTAATGTATGATTCTATGAGTGCTAGAGAACAGCCAATGTTATTAGAAACTTCTACTATGGGAACAATAAGAGAAAGTGTATTTGATAATGAATACGAATATTTTAGTGATATTATAGCAGGTTATGAAAATAAAAGTGAAGTAGTAGATGAAACAGTACTTCCAGTTATATATGAATTAGATAATCCTAATGAATGGCAAGATGAGAAAAAATGGTATAAAGCTAACCCTGGATTAGGAACAATAAAAAATATAAAAGACTTAAGAGATAAAGTAAATAGAGCGAAAAATAATCCTACTGAACTTACAAATTTACTTTGTAAAGATTTTAACATAAGACAAAATGACCAAGATAAATGGTTGACTTTTGATATTGCAAACAATGAAGATAAATACAATATAGAAGATTTATTTGATACTTATGCAATTGGAGGAGTGGATTTATCAAGTACAACAGACTTGACTTGTGCTACTTTATTAATTATGAAAAATAAGAAAAAATACATTGTACAACAATATTTTATACCTAGTGAAAGACTAGAATTTAAAATAAAAGATGATAAAATCCCTTACGATAAATGGGAGAAACGAGGTCTTGTAACAATATGTGATGGAGCTAGAGTAAATTATAGTGATGTAACACAATGGTTTTTAAAAATGCATAATGAATATGATATATCAGCTTTATGGGTTGGTTATGACCCTTGGAATACTCAGTATTGGGTTGAAGAAATGAAGGAGCAAGGTTTTGAAATGGTAGAAGTAAGACAAGGAGCAAAAACAATGTCTAATCCTATGAAACAATTAGAAGCTGACTTAATAGAAAAAAATATAAATTATAATAACAATCCTATTTTAAAATGGTGTTTATGTAATACAGCAGTTAAAAGGGATGAAAATGATAATATAAGACCTGTTAAAGGGCAAAAACAAAGAGCAAGAATAGATGGCACAGTAAGTTTAATAATAGCTTACTGTGTTTTATTCGATAAAATGAATGATTATTTAGCGTTACAGGAGGGATAAAATGAGTAAAGAAAAACGAAGCTTATTTAACGTGTTTTTTGGAAAGAACAATCAAAAACAAAAAGTTACGCAAACAAGATTAGAATTATTGAATAATTATAATGCGGAGTTTACAACTCTTGGAAACAATACTTATGATAGTAAAGTTGCAAGACAGTGCATAGATAGAATAGCTACACACTGTGCAAAGTTAATCCCAAAGCATATACAAGATAGTATAAGTAATTGTATAAAAGGTGATATAAACTTTTTGTTACAAAATATGCCTAATCCTATAATGACTAAGTTTGATTTTATTTATAAAGTTATATCAATGCTATATACAGATTCTAATGCTTTTGTATATATAGCTAAAAATAAGGAAGGAATGATAACAGGGTTTTATCCTGTTTTAGCATCAAACTATAATTTATTACAAGATAGTCAGAACAATATATATTTAGAATTTAAATTTATTAATGGTAAGAAATATATATTGTCTTATTTAGAATTGATACATTTAAGATTATTCTATAATAGGCATGATATTTTTGGTACAAATAATAAAGTATTAAAAACAGATATAGATACAGCGCACACAGCATCCGAAGGCATAAAAAATGCTATAAAAACAAGCAGTAACTTGAAAGGTATTTTGAAATATGAAAATGCAATGCTAAAAGACAAAGACTTAAAAGCAAGCAAAGAGGCTTTTGTAAATGATTTCTTGAACTTAGAAAATGAAAGTGGAATTGCTGCAATGGATGCAAAAGCTGATTTTAAGGAAGTAAATTTAAAACCAATTACATTAGATAAAGAACAATTAGAACAAGTAAATTATAATATATTTGATTATTTTGGAATATCTGAAAGTATTGTTAGAAATAATTTTACAGAAGAGGAATGGAATGCATTTTATGAGGGAGTAATTGAACCCCGTGCAATACAAATGAGTGATGCTTTTACAAATAAAGTATTTAGTATAAAAGCTAGAAAAGAAGGTCATAAAATTGTATTTACTGCCAATAGATTACAATATGCAAGTTTAAAAACAAAAATATTATTACTCAAGGAAGCAGGAGATAGAGCAATGTTAAAAGTAGATGAAGGAAGAGAAATAATAGACCTTCCGCCTATTGGAGGAGAAGAAGGTAATAAGATTATACAAAGTCTAAATTACATAGATGGAAGAATTGCAAATAATTATCAAGGAGGTGACTAATAATGGAAAAACATTTAAAAGAATCAAGATATTTAGAAGTAAGAGCTTTAGATAATGAAGATAAGATGATACTTGAAGGATATGCAGTTATGTTTGATAGTCCTGCAACTCATTACGGATATACAGAAATAGTAGATAAAAAAGCTTTTAATAACTGTAATATGCAGGATGTATCATTGAAATATAATCATGAAGATAATTTCTTAATATTAGCTAGAACTAGAAATGGAAGCTTGAAACTAATAGTTGATGATATAGGACTTAAGTTTAGAGCTGAATTAATAGATACATCTAGTAATAAAGATGTATATAAAATGGTACTTGCAAGACTAATAGATAAATGTAGTTTTGCTTTTACAGTAGATAAAGAAGAATATGATTATGAAACAGATACAAGAAGAATATTAAGTATTGATAAATTGTTTGATGTTTCTGTCGTAGATGTACCTTTTTATGAATCTACAAATGTGGTCGCTAGAAGTAAAGAAGAATTTATTAAAGAAAAAGAATTAAAACTAGAAAAAGAAAAATTAAAATTATTATTAAGTTTATAATCTTGAAAGTGAAGTGGTGGTAGAACTACTTCATTTTTTGTTGGTAGAAACAAAATAGAGTATTTATAAAAGTGGTGGTAGAACTGCTATTTAATGTTTAAGGAGGATTTTTATTATGACATTAAAAGAAATTGAAAAAAGAAAAGCTGAACTTTTAAATAAAATAGCTGAGGCTAAAACTCAAGAAGAATTAACTGAATTAAGAAAAGAAGTTGAAGCTATAAATAAAGAAGTTCCAGAACAAGAAGAAACTGAAGAAAAAAAAGATGGTGAAATAAGCCATGAAGAAGAAAGAAGTCTAATAGCTGATACTCAAGAAATTGAGCAAAGAAATTTAGACACAAAAGAATTAAAAGTAATTAAGGAGGAAAAAGAAATGGAAGAAAAAAGAAAATTTACAATAGCTGATAAAGAGTATAGAAGTGCTTGGGCAAAAACTTTAATGGGAGTAGAGTTAGATGATATTGAAAAAAGAGCATTAGGTGATGCTATAGGAACTACTTCAACAACATTTACTGCGAGTGCATCTAATACACAAGGAATAAACAATTTAGGATTATTAATTCCTGAATCTGTAAGATTAGATTGGTTAAAAATGATTGAACAAGCTTCACCAATTTATAGAGATATAAGAAAATTAAATGTAAATGGAAATGTAGATTTTCCATATCTATTTGCTGCAGATGATGCTGAATGGTATGCTGAAATGACTACAACAAAAAATGAAGGTCAAGAATATAAAAATATTAAATTAACTGGTCATGAACTAGCTAAAGCTATTGAAATAACTTGGAAAGCTGAATCAATGACTGTTGATGGATTTATAAGTTTCTTACTAGATGAATTAAATGTAAAAATGAATAAGGCATTAATAAATGCAGTTATTTATGGAACAGGATCTGCACAACCTACAGGAATAACAAACGGATTAACTGCAAAAACAAATACTAAAGCAATTGAACTTATAAAAGCTTGTCTAAGTGATCTAGATGAAGAAAATAGAGTAGGTGCAAAAGTATATGTTGCATCAAATGTAGCAGATGAAATTGCATTCTACAAAGATGAAAATGGAAATTATCCATATCTAGTAGCAGGACTTGGAAGAGCTGGTGGAGCAACAATAGAAGCTGATCCATTCTTAAAAGCAGGAGACATAGTTGTTGGTAATGCACAAAACTATGTACTAAACTTCAACGAATCATTAAGAATTGATAAAGAAGTAAAAGTACAACCAAGAAGAGTTGTATATGGTGGTTACTTAATAGCTGATGGTAACAAGAAACCAAAATCATTCACTTATGGTAAATTAACTGCTAGTGTTTAATAAATAAAAAGGAGTAGATTATATGCAAGAATTAATGAAATTAGCGAAACAAAGTTTATCTATAATACAAACATCTACAGTAAAAGATGATGAAATAAAAATGTATATAGACGCAGGAATAAATGATTTAACAAGACAAGGTATAGAAGTAATAAATAAATTAAATAATTCTTTAGTTCAAAACGCAATAATAATGTATGTTAAGGCGAACTTTGGTAATGTTGATATAAAAGAAAAAGAAAGGTCTGAAAGGGCGTATAATCTACTTTGTAATAATCTAAGTCTAAGTTCTGATTATAAGGTGGTGGAATAAATGCAAGATATAGTTTGTTATTTGATTTCTACTACCTTTGAATCTGATAAAATAGGTAATCAAATCGCAGTAGAAAGTGAGATTGAAGTGCCTATTATAAAAAATGAATTTGTAGGAATGAATGAGTTTTATACTGCAAATGAACATGGTTTAAAACCTAGTTTGCAACTTAGAATTAGTACATTAAATTATAATAACCAAAAAAAATTGAAATATATGGATACTATTTATAATGTAATAAGAACTAAAAGACCAGTTCAAGATGAAACTATATTGATTTGCGAAAGGAAAGAGTCTGATGGCTAATAAAATAGATGTTAATTTACTTTCAAAAGAGGTTATGGAATATCTTGAAAATTATGTTGAAGATATAGAAGAACAAGTTGAAACAGTTACGAATGAAGTTGGTAAAGATGCAGTAAAAGAATTAAAAGAAAAATCACCTCATGGAAAAGGTAGTAGAAATAAACCTTATTATAAAGGTTGGAAAATAAAGAAAGATAGAAAAGTAGTAAATGAATATAGAATAAAAATTCATAATTCTACAAATTATCAGCTTACACATTTGCTTGAATTTGGTCATGCTACTGTTAATGGTGGTCATACTAAAGCAATACCTCATATAAGACCTATTGAGGAAAAATACAAGAAAATATTTGAGGAGAAAATAAAAAAAGCTATAAGGAGGGAGAGTTTGTGAATTTAGAAGACTTAAAAATAAGATGTGAGAAAGCAGGGTTTAAGTATGCATATGGCAGATTTGAAGAGTCTGTAAAGCCTCCACATTTAGTTGTAACTAGCCCAGACAGTGACAATTTTAATGCAGATAATAAAGTTTATTTAAAGGTAAATAGTATAAGGCTTGAACTAACTACAATAAAAAAAGACTTAGATTTGGAAAATAAAATTGAAGATGAGATTTTATACGATACAGTATGGAGTAAAGAAGAAGCTAACATTGATGACGAAAGTGTCTATAATGTTAGTTATTTTTTTGAGATTTAAGGAGGATTAAAAACAATGAGTAAAAACAAAGTTAAATTTGGATTAAAAAATGTGCATTTTGCAAAAATGATTGTATCAGAAGAAGACGGAAGCATAAGTTATGCAAAACCTGTCAGAATACCTGGTGCAGTAAATTTGAGTCTGGATCCTCAAGGGGATAAAGCTGACTTTAACGCAGATGATGTTATATTTTTTAGTGACTATGCTAATAACGGATATTCTGGTGATTTAGAAGTTGCCAAAATACCTGATGAATTTTTAAAAGAAATATTAGGTCAAGCAGTTGATACAAACGGTGCAATAATAGAATCATCTGAAGACAAGTCATCAAAATTTGCATTAATGTTTGAAGTAAATGGAGATGTAAATGCTAAAAGAGTTGTTTACTATAATTGTTCTGCAAGTAGACCAAAAGCTGAAGCTTCTACAGTTGGTACAACAAAAGAACCAAAAACAGATACAATTACAATTACTGCTAGTGCTAGAAGTACAGATAATCTTGTAAGAGCTTCATTAGAACCAGATGATAAAAACAAAACAGTTTATGAAAAGTTTTATGAGAAAGTATACGAAAAAGATGCAGTAGCAAGTGTCTAACGGAGGTATAAATGAAAACTATAAAAATATGTGATAAAGAGTATGATATAGATTGCAATGCTTTAACTTTTTTGCAATTTAAAAAAGTTTTTGGAGTAGGTATTTTTAAAGATATACAAACTTTAAAGACTTTCTTTGCAAAACAAGCTGAAAAAATTGTAGCTTTAAAAGAAAAAGGATTAAACGAAGTAGATATAGAAAAAGTTCTAAATGAAGAACTTTTAGACTATATTGATGATTTCGTAGAAGCTATTACAAGAATTGCATATATTTTAATTTATACTGCAAATAGCAAATTTAAAAGTTATGAAGATTTTATGAAAGATATTCCAAGATTATCTATAGATGATGATTGGATAGTAGAGGTAACCGAATTTGCGGTCGAGAAATTTTGTTGATGAAGAATTAATAAAAGAACTTGATAAAATAGAATGTTCAGGAGATAGTGAAGATATTTTTCCTGAGCATTCTTTTATTGCCTCTGCCCTTAAAATTGGACTTAATATTAATGATTTAAAAGAATTAACTTATGTGGATGTAATGAAAATATTAATTAGTTACATTGATAAAAAGAGTGAGGAACAAAAACCTACTCAAGAGCAGATAAATATGTTGACAGGCTAGAGAAAATCTAGTCTGTTGAGTTTATTTTAGGAGGAAAAAATGGCAGGAAGCATAAAAGGAATAATAGTAGAAATAGGCGGAGATACAAGTGGTCTTCAAAAAGCGTTAAGTAAAGTTAATTCTGCAACATCGAGTTTAAGCAAGGAATTAACTGGAATTAATCGTTTGCTTAAGCTTGATCCAAAAAACACGGAACTATTAAGTCAAAAACAAGCAGTATTAAGCGAAAATATTGAAACAACAAAAAATAAATTGAATCAATTAAAAGATATATACGCTCAAGCTATAGAAGCTGAGAAAAATGGTGCAAAAATTTCAGAAGAAAATTGGAGGGCCTTACAAAAAGATATAGAAAATACAAAAATAAAATTAAACAAATTACTATTAGAGCAAGATGCTTGGAATGTAAATGGCAAAAAAGTAGAAGAGTTTGGAGATAAAATAGTAAAAGTAAGTTCTAAAATTGATAATTTGGGCAGTAAATTTACTACTAGATTTTCATTACCAATTATTGCATTAGGAACATTAGGAACAAAATCAGCTATGGAACAGGAAGCTTCCATTCAACAAGTTGAAAAAATATATGGAGAAGCTTCTGATACAATAAAAGAGTTTGCTAATAATACAGCATTAAGCTATAATATGTCTTCAAAAAGTGCCTATAAATATTCGCAAATTTTTGGTAATTTAATACAATCTATGACTGATGATCAAACTAAAAATGCACAATATACACAAGATTTACTTAAAGCATCATCTGTAATCGCCTCAGCGACAGGCAGAACAATGGAAGACGTAATGGATAGGATACGTTCTGGTTTGCTTGGAAATACTGAAGCAATTGAAGATTTAGGAGTAAACGTTAATGTTTCGCTACTAGAGAGTACAGATGCTTTTAAAAGATTTGCTGGAGATAAAAGTTGGAATCAATTAGATTTTCAAACACAACAACAAATTAGATTGTTTGGTATATTAGAGCAGACTACTAAAAAGTATGGAGATGAAGTAAATGTAAATACTACATCTAAAGTACAAAAATTAACTTCTAAATTAGAAAACATGGGAAGTAAACTATCATCAAAGTTGTTACCAATAGTAGATAAATGGATAGATAAAGCAGATAAATGGATAGACAAATTAGATGATATGGATGATGCAACATTAGATAATATTATAAGAATAGGTTTGTTCGTTGCAGCAGCTGGACCTGTTTTGAAAATATTTGGTAAGCTTGGAAGTGCTATAGGTACAGTTATAAAAACAACAGGACAATTTAGTCAAGCAATAGCTGTTGTAAAAACAGGCACAAAATCAACTAGTGCAAGTGTAAATTCGTTAGCGAGTGGGATAAAAGGACTTATAAGCCCTTTTGGGGTTGCTACTTTAGCTTTAAGTAGTTTTGCAGTTGGCATTTCATTAGTTAGCCAAAAAGTTAAAGAAGAAGCAAAAGAAACACAAAGTTTTATAAAGAGTTTAGAAGATTCTGTAAATACACGTAAAAATTCAATAGATATAATAAATGAACAACAAAGTGCTAACTTAGCTGAGATTGGAAATGTACAAAGGCTATATTCAGAATTAAATAATTTGGTTGAATCAAATGGGAAAGTAAAAGAAGGTTATGAATCAAGAGTAAAATTTATATTAAATCAACTAAATAATGCTTTAGGGACAGAATATGAGTTAAATAATGATATAATAACTTCATATAATGATATGCGTTTAAGTATTGATAAATTAATTGATAAAAAGAAAGCTCAACTTATTTTGGAAGCAAACGAAGAAGAGTATAAAGAAGCAATAAAAAATAAAACACAGGCTACTAAAGATTATATAAAAACGCAAGATAAATTAAGCGAAGCTATTAAGAATTATAATGAATTAAATGAAGATTATAAAAAAGGTTTTGTGGGTTCGAAATATAGTATAATTGAAGGCGAGTTGAAATTAAAAGAATATAAAGACCAAGTAGAACAACTTTCTAGCTTATATAAAGAGCAAAAGTCACAATTACAAAAGTATAGTGAGGCTTTAGTTAAATTTGAAAAAAATTCTGAATTAATGATTGAAGGAACAGAAGAAAGTTATAAAAAAATTGAAGAAAGTGTTGTAACATCTCAAACTAATATAACAAATACAACTAGTACAGAAATTAACAAAAGAATGAAAATACTGGTTAACTCAAATAATGAAGCAATAAGATTATATAATGTTGAATCAAAATATAATAAAGACATAAAAGATTCTACTTATGCCACAAATTTAGAAGCATCTAAAAAAAATCTTAGATTACTTGTTGATGAATTAATTTCAATGACATCAACTACAGATGAAATGGCACCAGATGTAAAAGAGGCATGGATAAATTTAGCACAGGGTTCAAGAGAAGAATATGAAAGAGCCATTTCGACAATGCCAAAAACTATGCAAGATAAAATTAATGAGATAACGGCTGCACTTAGAAATGATATTAGCGTAAAAGATGCAGTTAAGTATTTAGGTGAAGAAGCAGTAAGTCAGTTAAATATATCATCAAAATTTGAAGAAGCTGGTAAAAATTGGATAAGGGGTGTTTCTAAGGGTATAAACAATAGATTATTAAGACAAGAAGCTTTAAGTAGTATGCATAGTTTCGGTGTAGAGGGACTAAATGCAATAAGACAACAAGCATGGGATGAACATTCACCATCTAAAGAAACAGAAAAAGCAGCTATTAATTTGCTAAAAGGTATACCAAAAGGAATTAATAAAGAAAAATCAAATACTATAAATAATATGCTTAAATTTGGTCAAGAACTTATGAATAAGTTTAATGGAACAATGAGTTTAAACTTTAACTCCTTGCAGAATATTCCTAAATTGCAAAATAGTATATCACAAACAATAAGCACACAATTACAACCTAAAATTTTACAACCTAATATAGTTATAAATACACAACATTTAGATAATAATGAAATGAATAGAATAATAGATACAGTAAATAGAAGATTTGGTATGCAAATATAATAAATTAATTCATTGACAAATTTCGACAACATCTTGTGACAAAATATGTTATATTTAAAATATATTTTGTAAAGGAGTTGTTTTTATGGTAGAAAATAAAAAATGTAAGTATTGTCAAAGTGAGATTAATAAGGAAGCAAAAATATGTCCTAATTGTAAAAAAAAGCAAAGTCATGTTACTAGAAATATAATTTTAGGTGTTATAGGATTTATATTGTTTTGGTCCTTTATAATTAGTTTAAGTAATAAACCAACTGTTCCTACAAGTTCAAGTAATAAACCAACTGTTTCTAAAAGTTCAAGTAATAATAGTAGCATCCTTTCAACATCTAATGCATCTGCAAAAAAAGTTGAGGTCACAGTTGTTGATTTCAGCTCTATGGCAAAAGAAGAAATTCAAAATTGGTGCAATTCAAATAATGTAAAATGTAGTATCAACGAAGAATATTCAAATGTTATAGCAAAAGGACAATTTATAAAACAAAGTGTAGAAGCTAATAAAAAAATATATCAGGGAGATAAAATAATTATCAGTTATTCATTAGGAAAAGAACCGTCTATTGAAGAAAAAAATGCATTAAAGAAAGCCGAATCTTATTCGAATACAATGCATATGTCTAAGAAAGGTATTTACGACCAATTGGTATCTGAATATGGTGAACAATTTTCAGCTGAAGCTGCACAATACGCAATAGATAATATGAAAGCCGATTGGAATGCTAATGCGTTAGCAAAAGCAAAATCTTATCAAAGTACAATGAGTATGTCAAAAAATGCAATATATGATCAATTAATATCTGAGTATGGTGAACAATTTACCAAAGAAGAAGCGCAATATGCTATAGACAATTTAGAATAAAAATATATAAGTTAGAGAGTTAAACATTAAAGTTTAGCTCTTTTTTTAATGCTATTTTGGAGGTGAAACATGGTAAGAAAATTTTATTTAGAAAATGAAAAAGGGCAAAAATATGATTTGATGGATAGAGACAATTATTGCTTTTTAAGTTCTCCATCAGGGCTGGGATATGCTTATGATACTAGTTATGAACAGGTAGGGAATAACTTTATAACTAATATAAGAAAGTTGCAACAAGGCAATATATTAGGTGAGGCAATATTTAGAAATTATGATAATTATAAAAATATGGTAGATTATATTGAGCAAGCAAAAAGTTTAAAATTTGTATATGAAATACCATTTATTAATAAAAATACCACAAAATATTATAAAATTGTTGAAGTGTCTAGTGTTGAAAAAGGAGAAAAAAGCACAGATGGTTTCTTACATATTCCTATTAATTTTAATTGTAAAAGTCTTTGGTATGAAGAAACAGAAACAGTATATGATATGGCAAAAAACACGGGTGAAATTAGGTGGGATTTTAAATGGGATAGTAGGTTTAAAAGTTATGACAATAGAAGCTTTACTTTTGAAAATAATGGACATGTAGAAGCTCCTATAAAACTTGAAATAGGAGGTTATGTTATAAATCCTTGCTTAACTATATATTCTAATAAAAACAAAATAGCAGAAATTAATTTTAATATGACATTAGAAGAATATGAGAAAATATTATATTCTACTAAAGATGATGAATTATATGTTTATAAAGAAAATCAAGATGGAACTTTAACAAATATTTTTGATGATTTAGACTTAGCAAAATACAACTTTATAAAAATTCCACAAGGTGTATCTGAAATAAGATTATCTGCGGATAGTGAAATAACAGATGCAAAATTAACAATTTTTGTAGAATATAAGGCGGTGTAAAATGGATGAAGTTAGAGTTAAAGTTAATTTTGAAGATGTAGAGTATATACTTACATATAATAAAGATTCAGGATTCTTTGAAGGTGAATTACCATCTGGCGAAATAGGTGGAGTAAAAATTCTTAATATTGAAGCGACAGAACCTTATGGTGATACACTCTATGAAACAAAGAAAATACAAATACTAAAAAAACAATATGAAAAAATCATATTAAAAGAACAATTAGTGTACTTTTTAGATAGGAAAACTTTTAAAATAAAAGATATAGTTAAATATGAGAATTATAATATAAACATAGATGAAGAAACAAATGCTAAAACAACGTTCGATATTATGAAAAAGAATAACATATCAAATAAAGATTTTGCATTTATTAAAAGGAATAATAGCATTGATTATATAGGAATAGTAGATGATATTGTAAATGAAAATGGGGAAATTAAACAGAGTATAACTTGTAAATATATATCTAACATTTTTGATAGAAAAATAATATTAAAAAATGAGTCTTTAATATCCGAGAAAGGTATTGAAGACTTTATTTTATATACTATACAAAATCAATTTACACAAAGTGATGATCAGTTACTTAATTTAGATTTTTTAGATGTTGAAATATTAACACATACAAAAATACAAAAAGCAATTGATAATGAAAACGGTATATACAATTTTCATACATTTGTTACAAATTGTACTCAAAATTATGATATAGCTTTAGATTTCAAGTATGAAAATAAAAGATTAAAGTTATCAATTTATAAACAAGAAGAACAA
Organism: uncultured Clostridium sp.; assembly: GCA_964617175.1. GTDB lineage: Bacteria > Bacillota > Clostridia > TANB77 > CAG-465 > CAG-465. The sequence goes on along the minus strand of CAZTVT010000002.1, from coordinate 4,214 downwards.
GAAAGAAAAATCGATGCAACATTGAGCGATGTATCAAATTACACAGAAATGTTTGAAAAAGATGTAACCGCTAAAGTAACGGTTCTTTGTGAGGATAAAAGTGAACATAGCTGGTATTTATTATCTGATAGAACAACTACAGATAACAAAGATGATGAAAACAGAGCAGATGGAATTGTTGAAACTGTTTATACGGCAAAAGTAGACGATGCAAAGCAAACGGCTTTAGATATATTTAAATCCAATAGATATAAACATATGATTACATTTAATTTGAAAAGAGATACTAAACTATTTGATATTCAAAATATGAAAATTGGAACAAAGATAAGTATTAAAACTAATAATAATTTGATTTTAAATACTTATATTTCTGCAATAGAAGATACTGGTGGTGCTTTTATAAAGTATACAACAGGAAATATGAGGATTGATTTTATAGATAAATTAAAAAAGGAGATGAAGAAATAATGCTAAGAGGTCATACATATAGTGAACAAGTTTTTGCTAATAAAGTTTTTAGACTTTTTATAGATACTTTTTTGGATGGAAATTCTGGAATAATTCAAGGCTGCAATTTAAGTAATACGAGTAATAGTATAACTGTTAATCAGGGATACATCTGTATTAGAGGCGGTTTTATTGAGGTTGTTGGAGATGAAACAGTAGAGGTAAGTGCAAATGATGCTTATTGTAAATTAATTTGTGAGCTAGATTTAAGCAAAGAAAATACAGAAAGTGATTTTGAACAAGTAAAATTTAAAGTTTTAAAAAGTACTACTGCTTATCCTAAGTTAACACAAGAAGATGTGTTTGAAACAGGAAATATTTATCAAATAGAGCTTGCACAATTTAAAACAAGTGCAGTAGGAATATCAGAATTTAAAGATACTAGAAGTTTTTTGAATTTTGAAAGCATATACGGAAAAATAAATAATGATGCTGGTGCATTAATAGAAGAATTAAGAACAATAATATCTGAAGTTGAAGACGGAAGTGCTTATATGTTATCAAGCAAAATAAAAGACGGTGCTGATATTCCATCAGCAAGTGATCTAAATGAAGGTCAGATATATTTACAATATTTTGATGAATAGGTGGTGAGTATATGGCGAGTTGGAGTGCAACAGGTAGTATAAACGGAAATTATAGATTAGAGCTTAATGTATGGGAAAACTGGACAAGTGCCGAAAATTATAGTAGTGTACATTGGGAAGTTATATTAAGAGCGACAGGTAATTATAGTTTTAGTGCAATAGGAAGTACAATTGTTGTAAATGTTGACGGTGAAGTTTATAATGCGTATTCTCAAAAATCTCTTAGTGCAGGTGGTGCTATAACTATTGCAAGTGGTGATAAAAATGTATGGCACAATGCAGACGGTAGCAAATCAATATATTGTAGTGCAAGTTATAGCCAAAGTTCAAGTGCTTCATATACTCCTGGAAATATGAGTTGTGGTGGCTGGATGGATTTATCATATATACCACGTTATGCTAATTTTACGCAACATTATGCAAGTGCAAAGAGTATTAATACTGTTTCAATTCATTGGGAAGCAGATAGTAGTATAAATGCATGGCAACATAGTATTAATGGTGGAGCATGGCAAGATTGTAACGGCGGAAATACATATGTTATAAGTAATTTAAATCCAAATACTACTTATTATATAAGAACACGTATAAGAAGAGCTGATAGCGGACTTTGGACAGAATCAAGTAATATTAGTATAACTACTCATGATATAGCTAAAATAAGCACTTATGATTCTATACTAAAAATTGGAAATAATTTAAATATGAAATATAGTAATCCAGCTAACGCAAAAGTTGAGGCTGGAATTTTTAAAGTTGATGGCAATACTGCAATTGTTAATTATAAAGAATATGACAATAATGGGATATACAATATTATAGAAAGTGAAATGAAAGAACTATATAAACAACTAAAAAACTCTAATTCATATACTGCTAGACTTTATATAAGAACAACACAAAATAGTAAAACATATTTAAACTATGTTGAAATAAAAATACAAGCAACTGGAAACATAAAAACGGCTTATATAAAGAATGAAGATATTATAAAACAAGCTAAAGTTTTTATAAAAGTAGATGGTATTGTAAAAAAAGCCGTTGTATGGATTAAACGCAAGGGTAAAGTAATGAGGTGTATCTAATGTTAAGAATATCTGAGATTATAGTAGAGCCTAGCAAAGTATATGTAAATCAAGAATTTAAGTTGAAAGTAAAAGTAGATAGCCCATATTTATTGCAAAAGAAATTTATTACTGAAAATAATATAGAGTTAATTACAGAAAATGGTGAAAATGTTGTTACAGAATGGGGGATAAGTGATGAGTAATATAAAAATAAGTGAGTTAACAGAAGCTACGGAAGCAAATGAAAATGATTTATTAATGATTATACAAAATGGAGAAAATAAGAAAATAAAAGCAAGTAAAGTAGGAACTGGTCAAGCTGGTGGTGGCTCTGATATTCAAATAATACAATCTATAAAAGATGCAACTACAGATAATGTATATAGTGCAGTAGCTGTAGATAATAAATTAAAAACAAATATAGTAACAGGACAAGAAGTTGCTACTAATTATTATGAAGATGGAAAACGTGTTTATATAATGAAAATTCAATTAAATGGAGAAACAGCTACTAAAAAGGATGAGTATATTAAAACAGCTATTTCTGGGCTTTCAAATGTTAGAGTAATTGATATAAGAGGAACAGCAATTCATCCAAATGGAGCAACAGCTATTTTACCATCTTCTAATCCATCCAATTGTTTATCTATAAATTATCATAAAAGTAATAATACAACAGAAAATGCAATAGAAATTTTTTGTAATACTATATCATGGGCAGACTATACTCTAGAATTTAAGATTTACTACACAAAAAACTAGGAGGTGTGAAATCATAAATGAAATTCAAATTAATATCAAATAGAATGCTATCATTAGACAATAAATTTGCTGGATATAATAACGAAAACAGAGCTGAATTACTTGAGTTTGTATTTCCGGAAAATTTGAAAGATTATACTAAAACAATAAATTTTAGAACACCAGAAGGTAATTTTTTTGATATATTAGATGGAGATACTTATACATTAAAAAATAATATAACAAAGTATGATAGAGTATTTTTTTATATAGAATTTAAAAAGCAAATATCAGAAACTGAATACGAAGTAATAAAAACAGAAGTAAAAACATTAATTTTTAACTCAAGTTTTAATGTAGATAAGGAAATATCAGAAGAAGAAATACCAATATTAGATAAATTAATTGTAAAAATAGATGAAGCAACAAAAAGAGCAAATGCAATAAGTCAAGATTTAGAAGAAAAAGTTGCAAATGATTACTATAGAGGACCTCAAGGTCCTCAGGGAATATCAGGAAAAGATGGTGTAGACGGTAAAGATGGAGCTGATGGAAAAGACGGAATTAACGGCACTAATGGTAAGGATGGCAAAAATGGAACTAATGGTACAGATGGATTTAGCCCAATTATAGTTTCTTCAAAAAATGGAAAAATAACAACACTAAACATAACTGATAAAAATGGAACATCAACAGTAACAATACATGATGGTAATGATGGAAAAGATGGAACTAATGGGACTAATGGTAGTGATGGTCGAGATGGTGCTGATGGAATAAATGGTAAAGACGGTAAAAACTATTCTGTAGAAGTAGTAGAAAGTACAACAACTACACTAGAAATACAACCAAATAAATTTTATAAATTTGGAGAAGTAACAGAATTAAACCTAACATTAGCAGAAATAACAGATACAACACAACTTAATGAGTTTATGTTTGAGTTTGTATCAGGTACTACTGCAACAACTCTTACTTTACCAGATACGATAAAATGGCTAGAAACACCGACTATAGAATCTAATAAAATTTATCAATGTAGTATTGTAAACAATATTGGAATATTGGTAGGTGTTGCAAATGTCTAATTTTAGAAGAAGATTAATGATGTCTATAGAAACAAAAACAGCAGCCGAGAAAGTATATGAAAATCCAACAGAGTATTATGGAAAAAGTATAACAAATTATATAGCAAATGGAGTAACCGATTGGAAGATATTCCATTCAGATGGAAAAAATGTGTATATAATAGCGTCAGATTATGTAGATGTAAGTAAATTACCAACGACAAGCGCAGGACATAAACCAG
>CAZTVT010000001.1:33636-55150 GCA_964617175.1 uncultured Clostridium sp. | reverse complement strand
AAAATTTTTGTTTAACTCAGTTTTTTCCTTAAATTCCATATATCTTTCTCCTCCTTTGTTTTATTTTTTCATATATAAAATAAGTACGTAATTTTATTATAACCTAAAAAAAAACATTTTACAATCCTCAAAAGTTAGTTTTTTTCATATTAAGTTACCATTCAGACAAGGTTTCAAATAAAATTTAATAAATAGCAATAAAGCGTTGATCTTACTCAATCATAATACATTATTGCTACTTTTTACAAAATTAAAAGTGCAAATGTTATGTTTATTGTAGTTCAAATAATTATTAATTTCGTATCTTTGATTTTATTTAGTATGCATAGTAACCATATCTAAGAATATATTTGGTTAATATAAAAATATTTCTATTTAATTATAAAATAATAAAAAACATTTACTTTGCAACAGCAGACATTATTTCATAAAAATTGTTATTTTTGTATTCTATTACATCATATTTTACTTCAAATTCTTTAGTTTCTTGTACAAGCAATTCGTTTGTTCCATCAGAATTTAAATCAGCAACGAAATTTAGAGAATATACAGGCCAATCTTCAGCATTTTCTTTATCATTTATATAATTATACTTTACTATTTTACTTTTTTTGGTATTACTTACATAAATTACTGTACTATATGCTCCTTTTCCTTTATTTACTTCATTTGTTGCAAATATTAAATATCCTTTTTCATTTTCTGAAATTGTAATGTCATATACCTCTGATATTTTTACACTCATATTAAATATTCTGTATATTCCTAAAGCTCTTTTTACATCTTTTATATAACTTTCATCAATATCAAGAATTTTGTTTGCTGGATTTGGCATTACATTTGTTTGTGAAGTAACAACAGCAAAATATTCATTAAGTAAGTTTTGTTTTGAAATAGTAGTATAAATGCTTGCTGTTTTTGTATCTTTTGATATTTTACCTATAGTATATTTTCCCATTTTTCCTTCTTTAGAATAAGCATCTATTTCAGTATTTTCTCCATTTTTGCTATTTAGATAATATTTTTCACTTGCCACCCATTTTTTATCATATGTGGCACCTAATATTAAATTATTTATAATTACAGGAGTAGAATTTGAAGCTACTTCATCTGTTACATTACTAGGAGTTGAATCTAATTTTTCTACAACTATACTTTTACTAAATAATGAAAACAATAATACACCTATACAAATTACTGCAATAATAGCAAGAAAAACTATAATTGTCTTTACTAATCTTCTTGCTTTTAATTTTTCTTTAGAATATTTTTTCATTAATATACCCACCTTCCATTATCAAAAGAAAATACACACCCACAATATTTTTGCATATATATTCCAAGCTCTCTTGCCATTTTTTGACCTAATCTAAAATATTCTCTATAATCAGTAGTTAAGTACTCTATTTTATATTCTTTTTCTAATAGCCTTCCAGCTTTTTCTATTAACTCATGATTTTGATATGGACTTATTGTAAGAGTAGTAGCTACCATATCAAAATTATTTAATTTAGCATATTCAAATACTTTTTTTAACCTCATATAATAACAATATTCACATCTTGTTTGATACTTTTTATTTTCTCCTACGTTTTCTACAACATATTTTATATAGTCATTCATGTTATATTCATCAATTACAACATTTTTACATTCTTTTATTTTACAAAATTCTATAAAAGCATTCTTTCTTCTTTCATACTCAACTTTTGGATGAATATTTGGGTTATAAAAACACGCAGTAAGATCTATTTTTTCTAAAGAACCTTCTTTATTTTTAATTCCATTTAATTTAATATCATTTTCAATGTATGTAAAACAAGGTGCACAACAACAATGCATAAGTAACTTTCTCAATTTATATTTCATCTCCTATATATTCAAATCTATATTTTTGATTATTCGGATTTTCTTTTTCTTTCGGTACTTCTTCAAAAAACATATATTTTGGCCTTATCCAAGTTTTTTTATCACCATACATAGCAGTATATACTACCCATTCTTCTAGAGTTTCACTATTTATTGCAATTTTTTCTACTCTATATAACTTATCGTTACTTTTAAAATGTCTATATATCCCCCCGATTTTTAGTTTATTATCTTCCATAATATATTTCCTTTCATTATCAGTCTTTAAAATCATATCCTAAATGTTCATATGCAAGCTTTGTTACAATTCTTCCTCTAGGTGATCTTGTTAAGAAGCCAATTTGCATAAGATATGGCTCATACACATCTTCTATAGTATCCCTATCTTCACCAATTGAGGCAGCTAAAGTATCAAGACCTACAGGTCCTCCATTAAATTTTGTAATTACAGTACTTAACATTTCTCTATCAGAATTATCAAGGCCTATTTCATCTATTTCTAATCTATCTAATGCTTTCTTTGATATGTTATAATCTATTATATCTTTTTCTTCAACTAAAGCAAAATCTCTTACTCTTTTCAAAAGTCTGTTTGCAATTCTAGGAGTTCCTCTAGATCTTGAGCCGATTTCTATACTTGCTTCTTTGTCTATCTTTATACCTAAGAGTTCTGCACTTCTACTTATTATTTTTGACAAATCTTCTGTTTTATACAGCTCTAACTTATGTATTATTCCGAATCTATCTCTTAATGGAGATGAAAGTGAACCAGCTTTAGTAGTAGCTCCAACCAAAGTAAATTTAGGAAGGTCTAATCTTATTGACCTTGCAGATGGTCCTTTACCAATTACAATATCTAATACAAAATCTTCAAGAGCTGGATACAAAACTTCTTCTACAGATTTATTTAATCTATGTATTTCATCAATAAATAAAATATCATTTTCTTGTAAATTAGTAAGGATTGCTGCTAAATCTCCTGCTTTGTCTATTGCTGGCCCTGATGTTACTTTAATATTACTCCCCATTTCATTTGATATTATAGTAGCAAGAGTTGTTTTACCAAGACCAGGTGGTCCATACAAAAGTACATGATCTAAAGCTTCTCCTCTTTTTTTTGCCGACTCAATATATACTTTTAAATTTTCTTTTACTTTAGTTTGTCCTATATATTCATCAAAAAGTTTTGGTCTTAGTGTAAACTCTTCTTTTTCCTCTTCTTCATTTTCAATATATTCAGGTGATATTACTCTATCTTCTATCATATTATTACCTCTTCTAACTTCTTAATTATATCAAACATTAGTTTTTTAGTCAACGCTTAATCTCTATATATTAGTATAAGAACATGATTTTTTATTTACATGCCTTAAAGTATTGAAATCTATAGATTAGGAGACAATATAAATGTTGAAATTACATACAGATTAGAATAATTATGTTATATTTTTTATATTAACTTAATAATTTTAAACAAAACTTTTTTATTATTTATAAGTTATATACAATATTTTTATTAGCATTTGTATTAATATTACGTTAAAATATAAAAGTCATTTACCAGCGTAATCTACTCTCTACATTACAATGTTTTTTACAGCATATAAAAATGTGTAAATATCAGTATACAAACTTGCTATATAACATATTTTTTTCTCAAACTATGTTTTCATCAACTTTTATATTGTCTTTTTTACTAATCCTTTGCTTATTAACTTTTTTATCAAATAAAAAGACATATTTAAAATTTTTGTTATAGCATACATGTATACTTTTTTTCGAACCCAAGAAAATTTTACTTAATTATTTGCTATCCATTATAGTTACTTATATTTCATATGTTTTGGCACTTGATATTTCATCAAGTTAGCCTTAAAAAGATTTAAAAAAATCTTTTTTATATTTTTAAAAATCTTCTATTACAGACCATTCATTACAATCTAATAATAAAGTATGTATTAAGCAAGAACTATATCAAAAACTTTATATATGTTTTTTCTTTTGTTAACTAGTTTTTCCTTCTTTATATTTTATATTACTCCTTCTTTTCAATTTATTATTCATATTGTATCGCATTTTCACGTTTTTTGCTAGTATTTTCAGCTTATTTTTCAATTTTTTAGCACTTTCGTTGATATTTACATCTTATAAATTTTCTTTATTGATAAATATTGCATGAATTTAGCTTAGATTAAAACTGAATTAAAAATAGTACATTCGCTAGTTCCTTTTCATATAAACAAATTTTATCAATTCTTATAACCACTGTAAATTCTGAGCTTTTTTATTAAAAAAAGTTTGGAATTATAACGCTCTTTCAATTTTTGTGTCTTTATTTACAATTTCAATTTGACTTTTTATGTAAAACGTGTTATAATAAGAGTATGAATAAATTAATGTATGCTATAATAATTGAAGCATACAGTTATATTTTAATAAGAAAAATATTTTTATCCCCACTATGTGGGAGAAAGAGAGGTCTATAATGACTATTACAAGAATTACAAAAGGAAACCCCTATGACAGCAGAATCGGTAACCACTCCTACAGCATGTGGACAACAGGTTACGATGTTTGCATCGAAGACGAAGGAGGAAACAAGTATTTCTATCAGCTTCGGAACTATGATCGCGATATTGTAAAACTAATTACCCCCATTAAGCTTGAGGATGAGATTGAAAGCTCATGGGATGAGCTTAATGTAAACATCAGAAAGACTCATTTCCACACCATCAACCCCAATGGGTCTGAAAAGGATATGAACCTTTTCGTTTACGGAAAAATAGAAGGTGAAAAAATCAATGCTGAAAATGAATGGGCTGAAACCCACACCGTATACAGCAGAGAGATTACCCTTCGTCTTGCGGAGGAACTGGGACACTTCGAAAAGGTTAAATTCCTTCGCTCTGTATCCCGTTGGGTTGGCACTGGCTACAAAAACTACCTATATGTAATTGACGACAAATGGCAGGTAACTGTTAGTGCCAACAATTATTCTGGCGGAGACTTCTACGACAGCTATCAGATTGAGGATTACACCAAAATCGTAGCCCAGCAGAAGGCTTTCGGAAGAAGGGTAGCAAGACTTGCTAGAAAAGCTGGAGTACCCTGGAATATCGGCGTATTCGTTGGGCACATAGAGGAAGACGATGAAGCCGTTTCAATCCTCAAGCAGATAAAATCTGCAAGAGGAACTGCCGATGAAGATTTACAGTGGGAACTCTCCTGCGGAATAGGCAGAAGAACAGCAGCTATTAAACAACTCTTGGGTGAAACCTGGGAAAAGCTTAGCTGCTCTGGTCAAATACAGACCAGTACTCTCGCTGACTTCTTATTGGGAGAGTAAGCCTCTAAAAAATTAAGGTTTGCAATTAAATATTGCAAGCCTTATTTTTTATATAATTTTTTAAATAAAAAAATAATTACACACCAGACCGTATAAGCAAATAATTATTAAAAATCACTTATTACAAAAACTATTGATATTTACTGTTTCTAAGTTATACTATTTTTAATAGCATGAATAACATGCAAACATATTTCTAAATTGATATATAATTCCCATACTAAAGTAATTAGCCATTTCTAATGCTTGCTTTTCTATCACATCGAAATTTTTTATATCCTCTGCATACTTTCCAGCTAATCGTAAAGCAACTTCATTTTTTGTTAAATCTAAATGATTATATAACATTTTCTTTACATCTTTTTCTATGTAATAAGGATTTATTGTTGCAAAAGCTTTAGCCATTCTATCTGCATTATCATACCAAAGAGAATTTTGTTCATTAATGTTTTGGGTATCATTATTTTTATATGCTGTTATTAATTTTGAACCAATTACTAAGTGTTCAGTAAGTAGATTTGTAATAATATCTTGAACACTAGTTCCATAAAATTTTTCAAAAAGTATATCAATATCAACAGGATTATTTAGTAAACGTTTTTTAGTCTCTTCTAAATCTTTTAGATTTTCTAAAATACTTATAATAAGTAAACGTGTCCAAAAGACATGCTGATCCCACAGTATACTCATTTTATTCATTAAGTTTAATTGATTTGTTGTAATACATTCCATAATTGTATTTACCACCACAATTATATTATATGAAACAAATCAATCAGATGCTATTTATTATAAGTATTACGGCTTTATACGATAAATTACCTTAAATATCACTACTTAAGGTAATTTATTGTTATTTTTCAACTATTACATCTACTAAGGCAAGTTTTCCATCTTGTATTTCAAATACTGTTTTTACTTTACCTTCAGCTTTTTTGTAATCATTTTTTACATCACTTGAAGTTGCATTTAAATACAATATATTTTGCACACCTATTATTTGTAATTTTTTAGTATCTGAATTCTTATTTGATTCTGTTTTAGAAGTATCAGTTACACCACTATCTTCTATATTTTGAACTTCATTTTGAGAAATGGTATTAGTAACATTTTCATCTTTAGCTTCAGTTTTCTTTGAGTCTTTTTCTATCTTAGCTTCATCTGCTATAAAATAATTAAATTTATTCATAACATATTTTTGTCTATATGAAGTTTGATTTACTTTTGTATTTGTATAGTCTAAAATATATTCGTCTGTTTTTTCTGGTAAATATGATATATCTCCTTTATCTAATTTAATCTTTAGTTTTGATGTATTAGTAGTTGTATCCCAAGTTGAAGATATCATATATCCTTTTGGCTCATCTCCTAAACTCTCTTTTACTAAATCTGTAAAAGTTTTATCTTCATTTAATTTTAGAAGACATACATTTCCACTATTTGCATCAGATATAAAAATATAATTTATATCTGAATCTATCTCAACAGACATTTCAACATTTACATCAAAAGTTTTACCAGTATCATATTTTATAATCTCTGTATTTTCACCATTTATATATTGTATACCTACATTTGAATACATTTCAAGATTTGGTGCCGCTCCTTCTACAGCTGAAACATCAGAATACTTTTCGGTTCCATAAAGTACAACATAATCCTCAATATCATCACTATCTATATAATCCTTTATTACTCGTATAACTTTCTGTTTTTCCTCTAAAGATATTATATCTCCAAGCTCTTCACTATATTTCTTAGTTAACATTTCTGGGCTATTAAAGAATTTATTAAGTCCATAAACACTAAACCCAACTATTAAAAGTATTCCTATTAAGAATACAGCCATTATAACCTTCTTTTTCATGATACCTCCAAACAACTATTACTATTTTTTCTCAACTCTGTCCAAAAAAACAATTCCGTTTAAATGATCAAACTCATGTTGTATAACAACAGCTTCCATACCAGATGCAGTTTTTATTTTTTTCTTTCCATTAATATCAGTATACTCTACTTTTATTTTTTCATGCCTATATACATTATCAAATTCATTAGGAAAACTAAGACAGCCTTCTTCTACTTCCACCATAGCCTTTGACATATATGTTATTTTAGGATTTATAAGTATATGAGGCTCTTTTACAGGTTTTATTTTTCTTCCTTTTGAATCTGTATCCTCTATATATTTTACATCATATACAATTAAAGCTTTAAGCATTCCTACTTGACATGCTGCAAGACCAATACCGTCATTTGCATACATAGTCTCTAACATATCCTCTGCTAAAATTTTTATTTTTTCATCTACAACTTCTATTTCCTTAGCTTTTTTTGTTAGTATTTCATCACCTTTTAGTCTAATTGTTCTAATTGCCATATCTATATCTCCTATTCTATAATTTTAATTTATTTTGATTATTATCACCAATATTTTTTGTCATTACCATTCCATCATAAATTACATTTGTATCCCCTGTATATTCTTGATTTTCTATATTTTGTTCTGTATTAATCTCAGGAGTATTTCCCATTTTTAATTCCTGCCATTCTGATTTTGAAATAAGAACTTGTCTTGGTTTACTTCCTTCATATCCAGATATTAAACCTCTTGCTTCCATCTGATCAATTATTCTTCCTGCTCTAGAATGTCCTACTTTAAATCTCCTTTGTAGCATAGATGCTGATGCTTGTCCTATATCTACAACTAAATCTATAGCATCTTCTAAAAGTGAATCTGCCTCTTCTTCATCTTCAGAATCATCACTATTTCCTTTAGAATTATTTGACCCTGCTTTTTCAATTGATTCTAATATATCTTCACTATATGTAGAATTATTTGACTCTTTTATAGAATCTACTATTTTTTCTATTTCTTTTTCAGATATAAAAGCACCTTGCATTCTTAGTGGTTTTATTTCACCAGTTGGAAAATACAACATATCTCCCTTACCAAGAAGTTTTTCTGCTCCTGCTGAATCTAATATTGTTCTTGAATCTACTTGTGAAGATACTGTAAATGCTATTCTTGAAGGTACATTTGCTTTAATTATACCAGTAATAACATCAACTGAAGGTCTTTGTGTTGCAATAATTAAGTGCATTCCTGCAGCTCTTGCCATTTGAGCAAGTCTACATATAGCATCTTCAACATCATTAGGAGCAACCATCATAAGGTCAGACAATTCATCAACTATTATAACAATTTGTGGTAATTTTGCTCCTTCTTTCTTTTCTATTATTTTGTTATACCCTTTTAAATCTTTAACTCCAACAGATGCAAACAAACTATATCTTTTTACCATTTCTTGTACAGCCCAATTAAGTGCACCAGCAGCTTTTTTGGGATCTGTTACAACTGGTATTAAAAGATGTGGAATTCCATTGTAACCTGAAAGTTCTACCATTTTTGGGTCTATAAGTATCATTTTTACTTCACTAGGTTTAGCTTTATATAATATTGATACAATTATAGAGTTTATACATACACTTTTACCCGAACCAGTTGCACCTGCAATAAGCACGTGTGGCATTTTTGCAATATCCCCAACACAAATATTACCAGCCGCATCTTTTCCTAAAGCAAAAGTAAGCTTTGACTCTGCATTGTCAAAAACATCTGATTCAATTACTTCTCTTAAAGTTACAGCCTCTGATGTTTTATTTGGAACTTCAATACCAACTGCAGCTTTTCCTGGAATTGGTGCTTCTATTCTTATACTTTTTGCTTCTAAGTTAAGTGCAATATCGTCAGATAAGTTTACTATTTTACTTACTTTTACACCCGTATTTGGTGTAAGCTCATATCTTGTTACTGTTGGTCCTTTAGTTATATTTGTAACTTTAGCCTCAACTCCAAAACTTGCCAAAGTTTTTTGAAGTTTTACAGCAGTGTCCCTAATTGCTTTTTTATCAAAAGCTTCTCCAGTTTTAGGCTTACCTAAAAGTGTGACTGAAGGAAATACATAATTATCTTCCTCTGAAAGCTTTGTATGATCAATTGTAAGAACTTCTTTTACTTTGCTATCTTCTTTTTGCTCTCTTTGCTTCTTAAAGAATTCATCTCTTTGTTGTTTTGCTTGCATTTGTGTCTCACTAGGCTTTCCTCCAAGTTTGTTAAAATCAAATTCCAGTTGTTCAGCATTAGCAAGTCTTAAATTTTTCTCTGCATTTGGACTACCTTTTTCTTCCATTTTTTCATCTAATTCTTGTTTATTTAAAGCATCTTTTTTTCTCTGTTTTCTTGTAAGTTTTGGTTCTTCATTGTTATTATCTTCATCATCTTCTCCATCATTTCTAAACAAAATAGAACATACATATGCTATACCATTACCTATATATGCAAAAACATTGTATATTCCATAAAATAATTGCTTAAATGATATATCAAAAAAACATAGAGATGTTATTATTGTAACAAATATAAGTAATATTCTTGTTGCAATAGTACCTATTAATTTAACCAGTGGAGTTGCAATAATTGCACCAATAAGTCCAGATATATTTATTCCATCAACACCAGCATTGTATGAATCTACAATAAATTTAACAGGATTCTCAAATAGTCCAAGATTATTTAAAGTACAAGAATAAATTATAGAACATAAAAGTCCTATTAAAATTATTCCTTTACAAATTTCTTTATATGGCTTGATTTTCTCTTCAGCTGCTATTTCATGTATTCCTACAAATATTAATACCAAAGGTAACATCAAAGCAATATTACCAAACAAACCTCTTGCTATATTATTTAAAAATTCAGAGATAACACCCGTATTCTTAAAAACCAAAAAGACAAACAGCATAAGTCCTATTACTACTACTATTCCTCCATGCAAATCATTACTAAAATTCTTCACATTTTTTTTTGATGTTTTTTTTCTATTACTAGTTTTCCTTCTTCCCATTTATATTACACCAACCTCTACTTAGTGTTTTAGTTTAATTCTCTCCTATTATTTTGAACTACCTCTAAAGTCTCTTTTAAAACGTCTTCTACTTTTTCTAAAATTGCATTTGCATATTCATGAGTACCAGTACAAATTTCTTTAGACACTTTATTTGCATTTTCTATAATTTCTTCTTTTTGTGCTAAAGCTTTTTTTGTAATTACATTATCATCTATCATAGTAACTATTTTAGATTCTGCATTTTTAATTATATTATCAGCTTCTTTTTGAGCATCTTCTATTATTCTTTGTCTTTCTTCTTTAACCCATTTTGCTTGTTTTAATTCGTCTGGTAATTTCAATCTAATATCTTCTAATATATCACGAAGTTCATCAATATCCACCATAACTTTTGAAGAAAAAGGTACTTTTGAACCAGATTCTAATATTTCTTCTAAACTTTCTAACAATGTGAAAATTTCCATTATACTTACCTCCATCTAAAAAACTCTAAAATTACATTTCCATAATTTCTATTATCTATACACTCTAAATTATCAAATTCATTAGATAATTTAACTCCTTTTTTCTCTAGTTTAGCTATATAATTTTTATCTGTTTCGTACACTATAATTCCATCTTTAGATAAAATACTTTTACTTTCTGATATATATTTTAAAGTATCAAGTGCTAATTTACTGTCATAAGGTGGATCTAAAAATATAATATCAAAAGTTAATTTTAATTTTTCTATTTGTTTTAAACACTTGATATAATCTTTCTTTGTTATTTTAACACAAGTTTTAGTGTTAGTCAACTCTACATTTGAGATTATTGTAGAAATAGCAATATTTCCACTATCATTTAGCCATGCAAATTTAGCCCCTCTACTAATTGCTTCAAGTCCTAAATTTCCTGTACCAGAAAAAAGATCTAAAACGTTAGCATCCACAACATATGGAGTTAAAATACTAAACATAGCCTCTTTTACTCTATCAAGAGTCGGTCTAGTTTTTTCTGTCTTAGGGCTGTTTATAACTTTAGCTTTATATTTTCCAGCAATTATTCTCATTTTCTTCTCCTATCCAATTATATCTAACACATGTGGTTTTTTCCTAAGAGTTAAAGCAAGTGTGTCCTCTATATTATCAATATATATAGCATCTTCTAAATAATCAAATGCTAAATTAAATTTTTCTTTATCATTGTATAAAACTTTTAATATAGTTTCACCTTCATATACTCTTTCCCCAACTTTTTTTACAAATTCAAAACCAACTGCATAATCTATCAATTCGTCTTTTGTTTGTCTTCCTCCACCAAGACAAACAAGTGCCTCTCCTACTTTTTTGCTATCTATAGATACAATATATCCATCTTTTTGAGCATGAATTTCCTTCATATATCTTACATTATCCTTAAGTACAGGCATATCTAAATTCATTCCTATCCAATCCATATACACTTCATATATATGACCACCTTGAGCTTTTATAAGCTCAATAAATTTATCATATGCTTTTCTTGATGTAATTACTTTTTTTATTCTAATTTTATTTTCAGCTATATCATCGCCACATCCTGCCATTTTAACCATATATGCAGCAATTTCGAATACCACATCTTTTAAATCTTTTAACTCATCAGATTTAAGTGTAGTTTCATCTGATAATAAAAAAGATATTACTTCTTTAACTTCTAATGCATTACCTACACTTCGTCCTAATGGTTGATCCATATCTGTAATTATAGCCTTGGTTTCACGACCTGCCATATTACCTATTTCAACCAAAGTATTTGCAAGTTTTCTAGCATCCTCTATATTTTTCATGAAAGCTCCACTTCCAACTGTAACATCAATTAATATTTTATCTGCACCTAGAGCTAATTTCTTGCTCATAATTGAAGATGCTATTAAATCTATTGATTCAACAGTTGCAGTGGTATCACGAAGAGCATATAACTTTTTATCTGCAATAGCTATTTCCGGACTTTGACTAATTAAGCATTCTCCAATATCTTGTATTTGATGACAAGCTTGTTCTAATGATAAATTAATATTATATCCTTTTATAGCTTCTAATTTATCTGCTGTTCCACCTGTAAATCCAAGGCCTCTACCTGACATTTTAAATACATCCACTCCAAGAGCAGCAACTATTGGAAGTACAATTAACGTTACTTTATCACCTACTCCACCAGTAGAATGTTTATCAACAATATATTTTCCTGGTGTTTTTATATTTGATAAATCAACAATTTTAGCAGATTTTGCCATTGCTTCTGTTAAGTACAAAAGCTCATTTTTTGTAAGTTTATTTAAATATATTGCCATAAGTAAAGCTGAAGCTTGATAATCCGGTATTTCTCCGTTACAATACCCTCTTACAAAAAAGTTTATTTCCTCTTTTGTAAGTTCTAATTTATCTCTTTTTTTCTCAATTATATCATACATTCTCATATAAATTACCTCTTTAAAACTATACATATAATATTACATTATTTTATGTGTTTTTTCAAGTAAAAAGTCAAAATTAGCAAAAAACAAGCCACCAAAATTAATTGGTGACTTGAATTTTTAGATTTTTGCAATCAGAAAAAACGGCAAAACGTCTGTTTCTTCCAAAAGTTTATTCAAAAGTTTATCTAAATTTTTTATATCCTCCTCATCCTCATAAATAGATGAAAGTATCTTATCGAGGTCAATCTTTGATTCATCGATAGGCTCTTTTGAAAAGAATGCCGCAGGAATTAATTGAGCCTCAACGCAAAGTATATTTTCCATTTGAATGACTTCATCGTTAAGATCTATTGCATATGAGATATTTTTCATTTCTTTAGATTTGTTTTCTGAATTGAAATTTTTAACAAAGTCTTTAAGCTCTTCTGGTGAAGGCATAACTTCAACCAATGAGTCTTCAAAACTTGCCAAAAAAGAATCTGAAGAAATAATACCGGCATTGATCATTTCTTTTACTGTACCTGTGATTTTCATTTTAAGTTCCTCCCCAGAACTAAAGAATTAAACGTTAGTAATTTATATAATGCTATAACTTTCATAAGGTGAGTTTGCACTTTTTATTAATACAACTGTCTTAAAAAAAAACATTATTTCCATTAACTAAGTTTAGCTTCTTATAATATTTGTTATACATTTATATTGTACCAAATTTCTAACGAAAAATCAAGTGTTATGTAATCTTTTTGTTGTTTTTTATATAATTTTCTTTTAAAAACTGAAAAAAAGCATATAAGTGTGTTAAAATGTTAGCGACCAAACAAAACAATTAACAACTCATATGCTCTTTTTTAATAATAACATATTTTAATTAAAATTGGAAGAGGTTTTGAATATTTTTTTGTTTTTGTTTGGCAGAAAGAAGGTGTTATTATGATAAGAGAAGAAAACGAACAAATTCAAAAAATTATTGAAACATTACAGTTAGGAGGAAAAAGTAAAAAAACTATTTCAAACTATGTTGGAGCTACTAAAAGATTTTTAAATTATTTTAAAAATTATGATATAGCTTCTCTTAATGAAGAAAACATTATTGAATATATGACACGTAATTATTTAAATAAAAATTGCTCTGCTAATACATATAACCTTAATGTTTGTGCTATTAAATTCTTTTATTTAGTTAATTTTAAAAAAGAATTTAGTAATAAGCTACTTCCTCATTCCAAACTTACAAAAAGACTTCCTGCTACTATTAACGATGATATTTTTAATTTAATTTTTAACCAAGATGAAAGCTTAAAACATAAATGCTGGCTTTTACTTGCTTACTATTCTGGTCTAAGGGCTGATGAAATTACCAGAATTAAAATAAAAGATATTAATGCTAAAGAACATAAACTAAAAGTTTTAGGTAAAAGAAATAAAGAGAGATATACTGTTTTACCTGATATAACAATTAAATACATGAGAGAATTTTACGTTGATAAATATTACAAAAATAACTATTTCAAAACTATCTACTCTAAAGGAACTAAATCTGGCTATTTATTTGAAGGAAATCAAAATAATGATCATATAAATAGTGGAACTGTTATTAATTATTTTTCAAATATTAAAAAAATATATAATTTAGATAATAATATATCTTTGGACAGTTGTAGAAATAGGCATTGTCCTACCTATCAACAACTCTGCACCAAAAGTGCAGGGCTTGAAACCAAGCACTATCCAAGTCAATATTATGCAATATTAGTCGCACATATAAAATAAAAATGATTATAACTATGATATCACTTTAATTCTTAGAATAGATTTCACATATATTTAATATACTAGATTAGAGGTGATTTTTTTGTGTGGTTTTTGTGGATATGTAAATAATGGCAAAAATATAGAGAATGATATCATAATATCAAAAATGGTAGAAACAATAAAAAAACGTGGGCCTAATGCTCAGAATGTGTTTATAAATAAAAACGTGGCATTAGGTCATGCAAGACTTAGTATTATAGATGTTGCAAATGGTAATCAACCTATGATAAAAGATGTAAATAATAACAGGTATGTAATTGTATATAACGGAGAGTTATATAATACTAAAGAAATAAGGGATGGTTTAATTTCTAAAGGATATAATTTTTTAACTACATGCGATACAGAAGTAGTATTAAACTCATTTATTGAATATGGAAAAGATTCAGTTAAACTACTAAACGGTATATTTTCATTTGTTATTTATGACAAAGAAAATGACTATATTTTTTTAGCAAGAGATAGACTTGGTATAAAACCGTTATTTTATAGTATAACGCCAAATAATACTTTTGTATTCTCATCGGAAATTAAAGGATTATTAGAACATCCTGAAGTCACCCCTATAATTGACAAAAATTGTTTAATGGAAATATTTGGTATTGGACCTGCTCATACACCAGGTAGAACGTTTTTTAAAAACATTTTTGAAATAGAGGCTGGATTTATTGCAATATACAATAAAAAAAATGGTCTTTTAAAAGAAAGATATTGGGATTTAACAACAAAAGAATGTAATAATACCCAAGAAGACGCAATAGAACAAATACATTATCTAGTTACTGATGCTGCAAAAAAACAACTTGTATCAGATGTTGGAATATGTTCTATGTTATCAGGAGGATTAGACTCTAGCATACTTACTAAAGTTGCACATGATAATATACCTAATATAACAACATTTTCAATTGATTTTAAAGATAACGATAAAAACTTTAAAGCAAATTCTTATCAAATGACTAAAGATAGTGATTATGTACAAATAATGCAAAAATATTTAAATACAAATCATAAAACTATAAAAATTGATAATACAGAACTTTTTAATCTATTAAAAGATTCACTCATTGCACGTGATATGCCAGGAATGGCAGATATTGATAGTTCTATGTTTGCATTTTGTAAATATATAAACCAAAGTGGATTTAAAGTATGTCTTTCTGGTGAATGCTCTGATGAAATTTTTGGTGGATATCCATGGTTTTATAAAGAACATCTGATAACAAATAAAGGTTTTCCTTGGGCATTATCTGAAAACCTAAGAAGTAATCTTTTAAAAACTGGAATCTTAAAAGAAAACGAGTTACAAGATTATATTTATTCAGCAAAAAATAATACGTTAAAAAATGTTGAAGTTTTAAATAAAAAAGATGAATTTGAAAATAGATATAGAAATACAAATTACTTAACTGTTAAATGGTTTATGAACACCTTAGTTGAACGTACAGATAGAATGTCAATGGCAAATTCATTGGAAGTAAGGGTTCCTTTTGCTGATCATAGGATATTTGAATATGTATATAATTTACCTGCAAAAATGAAATTAGGATTATATGATAACAAAATTCCTGTAGAAAAATATTTACTTAGAAAAGCGTTTGAAAAAGAATTACCAAAAGATATAGTTTATAGAAAAAAGTCTCCTTTTCCAAAAACTTATGATCCTATATATTTAAATCTAGTTGAAACAAAAATAAAAGAAATATTAAATAACAAAGACTCTAAAATAAATAATTTAATAAATGTGGATTTTGTAAAAGATATGATAAAAATACATGGAGAAAATCTAACAGAAAATTTATTTGGACAATTAATGACATATCCTCAAACACTAGCATATCTTATACAAATAGAAATGTGGCTTGAGAGGTATCAGCCAAAAATCGAGTTTTAGAATTGATAAAGAGGTGAAATTACCACCTCTTTATCTAATTTTTCACTGTTTGTAATTTTCTGTTTGATATCCAAGTCTATTAGGCCTTTTTGTTCTAATGACACATTTCTCTTTAGCCCCTTCCTTGTTTTTAGCACATTTTCTACAACAATCTGCTTGAAAATAATTGGTATACAGACATCTTCATACTATTGTGAACCAAAAAGTTTTTCCACAGCAGATACATTTTCGAGTCAAAAATGCGAATGTACTTTTAATTTCTTCTAAATTTTTAGTTTTAAATATAATTTTATTCCTCATTGCCATTTGGCTTTTCTTCTTGATTTGTTAATAGTTACATCTATTTTTTCTCCTTATGCTGCTTAATCAAGATATTACAAAAAATTAATATATTACCATAAATTTACTATATTTTCAAAACTTTCAATAAATTTAATATCTTCCATTTTATTGATATCAAAACATTTCTTTTCTAAATCTTTAAGAGATGCCCCTACATGATACAATTCTATATTATCTATTATAATATCTCAATAGCTTGTTCAATAATAATATAAACTTCTTTATCAAGTTCTATTATCTCATTATCTATTTTTTCATAGAATTCCATCATAACATATTCATAAAGCTAGATCATATTTTTTTCATATAAAATCAAATTCTATTAATTTATTTCATATTCTTCTAATATTCGTTCTTTTTAATTTTTACTTGTACTTTAGTCTTTTATAAATCTAAACTATCTTTATTCAATAAAAATTCTTGTATTCCCATTATTACAATTCCGTCATCAGTTCTCCATAACTTTATATTATCCTTTACAACTATTATTTTTTTAAAACTATCTCCAATATTATTTAGTGACCTTGTTTCTTGAATTGTTTTTTCTTTTGTATCCAAATTAAGTGCTGATTGAATATAATATCTTTTATTTCCTAAATTGCATACAAAATCAACCTCTAGTTGTTTTCTTTTACCTTCTTCTCTAACTTCTACAACTCCTACATCAACATTATATCCTCTAATTAATAATTCATTATAAATAATGTTTTCCATCAAATGATTTTCTTCTTGTTGTCTAAAATTAAGTCTAGCATTTCTTAAACCTATATCAGAAAAATAATATTTTTGTGGTGTCTGAATATATTTTTTTCCTTTAATGTCATATCTAGTTGATTTATTAACTATAAATGAATCTTCTATATCGGCTATATATGAATTTATTGTATTTAATGATAGTTCTTTTTCTCCATTACTTTTAAAAGTATCAAATAATTTTTGTGGGTTAGTCAGTGAACCTACTGATGATGCTAACATATTAATTAAATTATCTAAAATATCTATTCTTTGTATATTATTTCTTTCAACAATATCTTTTAGATATGTTTGTTCAAACAATTCTTTTAAGTATTGCGATTTTTCTTCATCATTTTTTTTGGATAAAATTAATGGCATTCCTCCATAGGTAACATATTCATTCCAAGCTTCATATTTATCGCCATCAAATGCTGATAAAAATTCCGCAAATGACAGTGAATTAACTTTAATTTGATCTCCTCTTCCCCTGAATTCTGTTATTATATCAGATGATAGAAATTTCGAATTACTTCCTGTAACATATACATCTATATTTTTTTCGTATAATAATCCATTCAAAACAAATTCAAAGCCTTTTACTAGTTGTATTTCATCAAGAATTACATAATACATATCTTTATCTTTTATTAAGCTTAGAATATATTCATTTAAAACTTTAGAGTCACGATATTTTTCATTATCTACTCTATCAAGTTCTAATTTTATAATATGATCTTCTCTTACACCGTCTGCTAATAAATAATTTTTAAACATTGGATCTAATAAATAGGATTTTCCACAACGTCTAATTCCAGTAACAATTTTTATTAAACCATTTTCTCTTCTATTTATTATTTTATTTAAATATAAATCTCTTTTTATTTCTTTCACTCTTTCGCCTCCTTTGAAGATTTTTGCCTTTTTAAGTCAATTTTCTTCATGATTATTATAATGTATTTTATAATAATAATCAATATTATAAATG
Organism: uncultured Clostridium sp.; assembly: GCA_964617175.1. Classification (GTDB taxonomy): domain Bacteria; phylum Bacillota; class Clostridia; order TANB77; family CAG-465; genus CAG-465. The sequence goes on along the minus strand of CAZTVT010000001.1, from coordinate 36,817 downwards.
AATTTTTTTGCCATTTCTGTCAAAAATCTTCATCAATATGCTAATAGTTATTATATGTATTAATTAATATAAAATTCATTTTTTAATATAATTTATATAGATGATTGCATTATTTTTTTATAATTATTGTTTTTTATACTATTTTATAAAAAAATATCAAAAATCTTGATTTCACATTTTTTGTCAAATCTTAGAGCCTCTAGTAAAATTGATATGTGTTTTTTTCTAGCAGCTGACGATATATCCTCAAACTCTGGCATATTTAATTCAAATAGAAATGTGGCTTGATATATATGATCCTAAATTTGAAATATAATATATGATAGCTAGAAAGATAATTTTCTAGTCTATGACATTACACCGATTATTGTATATTTTATTACAATTATTTTTAATTTCCAAATGGTTTATGAGAAATAATATAGAGGCTCTATATTAGAACCTCTATATTATTTATTAATCTAGTTTTTGAGTCTTAGCTAAATTATAGTTAGAATATGTATCATCATCAGTTACTTCTTTAATTATTTGTATAAATTCAGGTAATTCTATTTTTTGAGACATACTTGTAAGTTCAATCTCCATAATAGCTTTATCATCAGAAAATTCAAAAAGGTCTATTTCAATATACTCTGATTTATATACAAAACATACTCTTTTCTTTTTTATGCAACTGATGCTTGTATCAAGTTCTTCAGCTAAATACTTAAGGTACTCTTTTTGTGATATTTTTCTTTCTATTTCTATTCTTCCCTCATCTTTGTTTTTCTTTTTTTTCGTATAAAAGTATGAATAGTTACCATCAATTCCAAAACTTCTTATTCTCCTTTCAAATCCGTTCTGTTTTTTTAAATAAAATTGTGTAATATCACATACTGTAGCGGAGCAAAATTTAGAAATATAATTAATACTCTCTTTTTTTATTAAAAATTTTCTTTCAACTTCGATAGGAACCGGATCACCAATAACAGAATAAAATTCCTTAAGTAATCTTTTTATTTTATTCTCAAAATCTGTACAATTGTCTATAACTCTAAAATGTGGATGACCTGTCCATACTTCAATACACCTATTATCTAAAGCGATAGCCTCTTATGATCTTCTTTTCTTGCTGCATTATTTGCAGTTGTATAATATTTGGATGCACCATTTGCTGCAGTTACTAAATGAAAAACAGCGTCATATCTTGATTTAACCTCCATTTCGTTAGTTTTGTATACTCTTAAAAGATTTTTAAATTCTTCATCTGACATGTAGCATTTAGAATCCATTAATCCTCTATCATAAATAATTACTATCTTATCATTTTGTATACATTTTGTCACTTTATTATATAACTTTTCTTTTTTTATTTGCTTTTCAAATAAAACCTCCTGAATTTTTTTATTACCTATAATGTCAGTAGTTATACCATTAACTATTATTTCCGTTGCACTTTCAGGTACAACTAAAACAGTATAGCCTCTTTTTGTAAGTTCAGCAAACACTTTAGTTATAGCAATACTTTTTCCTCCACATGGACCACCAGTAAAACATAAATGAAATATTTTTTCAAAAAAATTCCTCCTTAAAATTATTTAAGAATTTATTACTTTTTCCATCAATATTATAGCACATATTTTCATTTTTTAAATAACAATTTAATATAAAAGAAAATTTTGCACAAACTAATTATATATGTTTTAAGGAGAAGATTATGGAAAAAAATAATAAAACAGAGAACCATATTTTAGTAATAATGTATATAATAATCATTCTAGTAATTCTTTCTGTTGTTTTTATTGTATTTTTATCAAATAATGAATTACTAAGCAATGTTACAGATAGTAGTAGCACTACTAATGAGCCTACAATTGAAAATCAAGATACAAAAACAGAAGATAACAAAAACGATAATAATACAAATAACGCAACTCCCATAGTTCAAGAAAAAAAAGAGCAAATTCCTACTACAACACAACCTACCGAATCTCAAATTGCAACATATACAACTACATTGTATGATAAAGAACAAACAAGAATTGAAAATATTAATCTAGCAATATCAAAACTAAATGGAGTAATAATTGAAAATGGAAGTGAATTTTCTTTTAACAATACTATAGGGCCAATGGATGAAAGTAATGGATTTAAAAAAGCTACAGGATTTGATAGTAATGGAAAAAAAATAAAAATATCTGGAGGAGGTATTTGTCAAATAAGTAGTACATTATATAATAGTGCTTTAATTGCTGGTTTTGAAGTAACAGAAAGACATCCTCATAGCAGACGTGTATACTATGTTCCAAAAGACAAAGATGCAACTATATATTATGGTTCATTAGACCTAAAATTTATTAATAACTCTGGTTCTAAAGTAAGAATAGACGCTTCTGCTACAAACTCAACTGTTACAATAAATTTAACTAAAATTGTATACGAGCACAAGTAAATAACTACTTATGCTCTTTTTGTATCTTCTTTAAGAATAACTAACTCATTTTCTATAATTATACATTCTAATAAACTTCCCCGCCGCAGAGCAACGGGGTATTTGCCCCAGCAAACAAAACTTCGTAATGTTTGCATAGTTTGCTACGACACAAGCGTCGGGGAATTAAACCCGAAGAGATTAAAAAATGTCAAATAAAAAAACTATAGATATATTCTATAGCTTTATTTATTTGCATCTACAAAAATCTTTTCATAAGGTTTAACATATCCTAAAGTTTCTCTTGCAACATTTTCTATATATTCATCTGTCTGTATACTTCCCTTTTGCTTATTATAATAGTCTGTAAGTTCTGTTTTACTTTTTATATCAGCTCTATACATTTCAATCTGTGAATTATATTTATTTATTTGTATTTGCTGATCTACTAAAGTATATACAAAATAAAAAGAAAAAACTAACATAACTATATGTATCATTTTTATTTTTTTCTTTTTATTCTTCTTTGAATCTTCTACAACTCTATTTTTTCTCATAAATCTGAAACCTCTTTTGTTTTCTTATTAACTCTTTTTAATCTAAACTTAAATTTATTCTTTGAAAATTTACATATACAAGATATCATATATAAAAACATTTTGCAACATTTTTCCCATATTTTTTTAATTTTTTTGGCTATTTTTTGAAAAAATTGTATATTTAAAATAATTGGTAAAAATACAATACTAATAATCTCTTTAAACATATTAA
>CAZTVT010000001.1:0-33626 GCA_964617175.1 uncultured Clostridium sp. | reverse complement strand
ATTATATATTTACTAATAGTAGAAAAATAAATAGCAATTCCTATTAATATTCCTAAAAATATGTATAATCTTATTTGAGAATCCAAAAGTTTTATTAAGCTGAAAATAATTATAATAGTTACAATAATAAAATATACAATATCTTGAATTATGACAGATAAAGTATTTACAAGTTTAAATTTTCTATATCCTCTAAAAAAATCAAATATACATGCAATTAACATTCCTATTAAAACAAATTCTAAGAAATCTAATACTTGGTTTGAAACATACATATTTTCTCGCTTTCTATTTAAATAACTTATTCATAATACCTGTCTTTTTAGTATTATTAATATCACTATATGCAACTGCTACAATTTTCCCTTCTATAATAAGCTCATTATTTTCTAAATTTAACTTATTCATTTTAAGGTCATCCCCTTTTATTGTAAGTATTCCAAGATCAGTTTGTGCTAAAACTAATTCATCATCAAAACTATGTATATCAATTACTCCTGTAACTGATATTTTTTCCCTATTTTCCATTATAATATTTTGATTTGTAATTACTTTATCCGTTTTGTTCATTTTAAATTCATCCATATTACACACCTCTTATTTCTTTATCTTTATGTTTTTTATATAATAATATATATTCAGTTTTATAAATTTTATTACTTTTTTAAAAAAATATATATTTATGTTGCATTATTTTTTAATAACTACGCAAAAAAAGCCTAACTTTTTTTGTTAGACTTTCCATTTAAAAAATTTCACTTGGGCAAGACCTCAAACATCTAACAGATGTTTACCACTCTTCAAAAGCAAAGAATTTTGCCCTAGCAAACGAACCTACGTAACGTTTGCCTAATTTGCTACGACACAAGCGCCGGATAATTAAACCCGAAGAGATTAAATTAATTTATCTTATTGCAAGCTTTTAAAATGTTAAATTTTTTATTAATTTATCTGTAGCTATTAAAACTATTATACAAGCAAAGCATATCATTACATAAATTATACTGTTATTACCAGTAGAGGGGTTTCTAGTATTATTTGTATTGTTTTCTATTTCAGATATTTTTTCATCTTTTTTATTTTCAACCATTGCTTCTTCTAAAGTAAATTTGGCAGTAGAGCTACCTCCATCACTAAAAGTAACTTTTAACTCATGTTCTTCTTTTGATAATGTTTCAAGATATTTTGATAATAATGTTATAATAGTACTTCCTTCTTTAGAAGTATACATATCAGTTGATAATTCAACACCATCAATATACACTTTCTCAAATAGTGTATAATCTGCATTAATTCTAAACGTTAAATCTTTTTCACTATTTATTGTATATTTACTATCATTTCCTTCAATAACATCATATACAATTTCTTCATATTCTGCTTTTACTGTTACAGGATATCCAGGCATTTGAAATGTACTATAGTTATTATAATTAGTTACCTCTACATTTTTTTCAACTTCTCCTATTTTATAGTATACAGTATATCCTACTACTTTGTACCCAAATGGTGGTTCTGCAGATATAGAAACAGTCTTACCTTTCTCAGCTTTTGTTATATTCACTCCATCCATTTTAAAGTACAAAATACTTGATGAATCACTCTTATCTTTTATAATACTAGATATAATTGTACGATTACCCACTAAAGTAACGTTATCAGAGATATTTGCTTCTCCGTTTGTTTCTGTAGTATTACCATTTATAGTTCCATTATTTATTGTCATTTTAAGTGGCTGTTTAACATTTATATCACCATTAATTGTACCATTATTCATTGTAAGCGTACCATTTTGAACGAAGTTACCATTGAGTTTTCCACCATATATTGTAATAATACTATTTTGTCCTTGACTTACAGAGCCATTATTACTTGTAATAACTCCTCCTGATATAACAATTTCTTGATAAGCCCCCATACTTCCAGATATTGCTGCTCTTCCTTCACTTTTTATTTCTCCATCATTAATAACAACTTGAGTAATATTATTTGCTGATCCATTACTTGTAACTATAGCATTTCCTTTTTTAGCTTCTACTATACCGTTATTTATTATAGCTTTTGCTCCCTTGCCTTTAATATTCAAAGCTATTCCATATGAGTTAGTATTTTCATTAAGAACAATACTTCCACCATTCATAGTAAACGTACAATTATCTGAAACATATACTCCTGATGTTCCTCTTTGGGCTGATAAATTATTATTTGTAATCATACCACTCTCTAAAATTAGATTTGCTTTATTTTCAATAGATATAATACGAGGAGTTGTTCCTGTATCTGTACATATTATTTTACCTGTTTTGTTTTTGCTTTCATCTTTAATCGTAACATTTGTTTCCTCTCCAGTTATTATTACTGTTTTATTTATATTAGATGGTTCGCTTGCTGAAAAAGCATATCCATTTAAATTAATAGTTAGTGATTTATCTATTGTTAATACTCCGTTTGTTGTATCAATATCATTTGTTAACATTACATTTTCTCCTCTTGATATTGCCTCAGTTAATTCATCAAAATTTTTAACTTCTGTATATGATAAAGCCTTTATATTATTTTGGCAAATAAATATACAGAAAAAAGCGGCTATGATAATAACTGTCAAAAAGATTTTATTTTTCATATTACTTCATTCCTTTCATTTTAACATAAGTACATACACAAAGTATTGTTTAAATTTATTATATACCATTTTTTTTATTGATACAATATTTTTTTATAAATTATTTATATTTTTTAATTCTTTTATAAAATCTCTAATATTGGCAGCTTTTTCAAATTCATAATTTCTAGCAAAAGATAACATTTCCTCTGTAAGTCTATCAATAGCTTCTTTTACACTTTCCCCTTTTTTAATATCAATATTGTTATCAGCTTTTATATCTTCCTCATATGTCGCTTTTACACTATCTCTTACTTCTTTTTTTATTGTCTTTGGCACAATACCGTGTTTCTTGTTATAATCCATCTGAATTTTTCTTCTTCTATTAGTTTCTTTAATTGCTATTTCCATAGAATCAGTAAGCTCATCAGCATACATTATAACTCGTCCATTTGCATTTCTTGCAGCTCTACCAATAGTTTGTATTAAAGAACGTTCACTTCTTAAAAATCCTTCTTTATCTGCATCTAGTATTGCAACAAGAGATACTTCTGGTATATCTAGACCTTCTCTTAAAAGATTTATACCTACTAAAACATCAAATTTTCCAAGTCTTAAATCTCTTATTATTTCAAGTCTATCTAAAGCCTCTATATCAGAATGCATATATCTTACTCTTATATCTTTTTCTTCCAGATACCTTGTAAGTTCTTCTGCCATTTTTTTAGTAAGTGTTGTTACTAGTACTCTTTCTTTTTTTTCTACTACCTCATTAATATTTATTATTAAATCTTCAATTTGCCCCTCTATAGGTTTAACAATAATATTAGGATCAAGTAAGCCCGTAGGTCTTATAATTTGTTCTGCAACGTCACAAGAATGTTCTTTTTCATACTCTGCAGGTGTAGCACTTACAAATATTTTTTGTTTTGCTTTTTTCTCCCACTCTTCAAATTTAAGCGGTCTGTTATCAAGTGCAGATGGAAGTCTAAACCCATTTTCTATAAGTGATTCTTTTCTTGCCCTATCCCCATTATACATTCCTCTAATCTGCGGCACAGTTACATGTGATTCATCAATTACAACTAAAAAATCATCTCCTAAATAATCAAATAAAGTATAAGGCGTACTACCAAGTTCTCTTCCACTCATATATACAGAATAATTTTCAATACCTTGGCAAAATCCCGTTTCTCTTAACATTTCTATATCAAAATTCGTTCTTTGTTCTAATCTATATGCTTCAACCACTTTACCATTATCTCTAAAATATTTTAGTCTTTCCTCTAACTCTTTTTTTATTTTTTCTATTGCATCTTCTATTTTATCTTCTGGGATAACATAGTGAGATTTAGGGTATATAAATTCATGCATAGATGTTGATTTTATTTTTCCTGTTATAGGATCAACTAAACAAACTCTATCTATCTCATCTCCAAAAAATTCTAAACGTACTATTTCATCTGATTTATCGGCAGGAAAAATATCTACAATATCTCCTTTTACTCTAAACTTTCCTCTTGTGAATTCTATATCATTTCTTTCATACTGTATATCAACTAACTTTTTTAAAACTTCATCTCTTGATTTCTTCATACCTGGTCTTACAGACAAAACAAGACTTGAATAATCTTCAGGAGATCCTAAAGAATAAATTGATGATACACTTGATACTATTATTACATCTTTTCTTTCAAAAAGAGCAGCTGTTGCACTATGCCTTAACTTATCTATTTCATCATTTATACTACTATCCTTTTCTATATATGTATCAGTAGATGCAATATATGCCTCAGGTTGATAGTAATCATAATATGAAATGAAATATTCTACTGCATTTTCTGGAAACAATTCTTTAAATTCACTATATAACTGCCCTGCTAAAGTTTTGTTATGTGCCATTATAATAGTTGGTTTCTGTACTTGCTCTATTACATTTGCTATAGTAAAAGTTTTCCCACTACCTGTAACACCAAGTAATGTTTGAGCGTTATATCCTTTTTTTATTCCATCTACTAATTTTTTTATTGCTTCTGGTTGATCACCAGTTGGTTTGTATTTTGAGTGTAACTTAAACATTTTTTCTCCTTTCATATAACTTAAAAACTATTCTATTAATAATCTCCAATTGCAATCATTTCTTCTTAGCTTTTGGCATTTTCTCCTTTACAAATTGTTTTTGTTATTTATCCCTTATGGTAATATATGTTTTATCTACTGGTATTCTTTTTTCTACGATTTTCCTAATAGCATTTTCTATAACTGGTAAGTTTTCATTATTAACATTTTTAAAGCTTAAACTCATATGTGCATCATCTATTATATTACCATATAATTCTTTGTCATCAAAAGGTTTTGAAATTAAGGTAACTTCAACTATTCCACTATCTATAAACTAAGCTGCTATTTTTCTTGTTGTTTTGCTATCCATTATGTTTAATTGCCCATATAAACTCTCCTCTTTACCGTCATGTTCTTTAAAACGCCACTACATGATGCAATAGTTTCTATTCCATTACCATTACAGTAACTAACTAATCCTCTTATACTAGGATCAATAGTATCTATATATTCAGGTAATAATTCTTTCTTTTCTTTATTAAATTTCCTTTTTTATATTATTAAGAATTTGACTGAGATTTGCCAATTATATTTCCTCCAATTTTAAATTTTTATATATTATTTTCCTTTCATAAAATATATAATACAAGTTAAAACAGAACTTTAAACATTTCAAAAATATTATAACTCAAATATATTTGCTTTTAACATCATTCTAGTTATTTTACTTTTTTCACTAAATTTAATTTCCTATGTAGTACCAAGAATTTATCGACCTTTTATATTTTTTCTTTTGGTTTCACTCTACATTTATTTAAAACTTTGACTACTAGGATTATATCATAATCTTATATAATTAACAAGTTACTTAAAAACTGTATTTTATATTAATTAATTATTAATAATAAGTATGAATTTTAAATTTACTTTAGTTAATTTCTAAGAAAAAAAAGGACTTTGCTTGTATAACTATTTTTATCGATAAAGAAATGAATATTATTTATATGATATTACACGTATTTTTATATTTATATAATCATTAATAATTTTCATATATATTTAAATGCAAACAAACAAATGGCAGAAATTTTCTACCATTTGTTTGTTACTTATTTTTTACTTATAATTCTTTCATTAACATCAACTTGCCATCAATAGCTTTTATATATATTTCATCTTCTTTAAAAGAAAATTTAAGATAATTTCCTTCTCTTAAAACAAGAGCTAACCTATTACAATCCCTATTGCAAATTATTTTTCCATCTGTTTTAGGATTATATATACACTCTATAAATACAATGTACCCATCAATTTTTTCTTCTTTTTTACTAATGTTTAAGACTAATTCTTTAAAACCATCTTTAAAAGTTTTAACATCATAAGAGTTTGCATATGTAAAGCTATATAAATTTTTTATGTCTGTTTCTTTAATATCATTATATAAAGAAGGTCTCAATCTTATTTTTAATCCAAAAAAATCAGCAGGAAAAAGAATAATATCATTCTCTCCATCAACAGATAGATAATCCAATCCATCTATAGAGTATATTTCTTGATCTAAATTATTTACTACGACTTTCTTAATTAAATACATAACAAAAACTCCTTTTAATTATATAATTCTTTCTTACAATAATACTTGCAAGACTAACAATTAACTATGTTATATAATAACATAGTATTTCTTAAATTTCAAGATATAAACGTAAAATTACCATAGTTTAATTCAATAGTTACAATTTATAATTAAAATAAACTACCTCATCCTTAAAATCCAATAGATTATTTTATCTCTTACTAACTAGTGTTTCAGTGTACCATAAAATACAACCATTACACATTATGAGATTATGTAAATATAAAAAATCTTTGGTTTTTGTTGAAAAAAATGAAAGTATTAAATTTGTATTACTTTAAGATTTCTACATATATATTAATAATTGGCATTGCATTTTTTATTAGCTTTATAGTATTTTATAAAATTTCAAAAAAGGATTATATTAAATTAGACATTATATATATATATGTTGTTAACATCATGGGATTTGCAATTGGTTCTAAATTAATGTCATTAATTTCAAATAACATTGAAACAACCATATATAATTTTATAAATAGTGGTTACTCATTTTTGGGTGGAATAATAGGTAGTATATTAGTTGTAGCATTGTATTGTAGAAAATATAAATTAGATTTTATTGATATATTATCAAATTTTACAGTAATATATCCTCTAATGTATTCTATAAGTAAGATTGGATACTTTCTTAATGGATGTTGCTATGGCATTATAAATATAAATGATATTAATTATAAATTTCCACTTCAATTGCTTGATTCTACAATAATGTTAGTTTTATTTCTAATATTATTATTTAAATCTAATAAGAAAAAACTTTAGTAATAGCCATGTTTTTTGGTATTTTTAGCATAGCTAGATTCTTAGAAGATTATTTTAGAGAATTTAGAAATATAATTATATATAATTTTACATTAGAACAAATATTATGTGGAATATTAATAATTACAAGTGTTATTATTAATATATTTAGAATGTATAAATATCAGAGAAATAGACCACATAGAGCTAAATTACAGTAGCACTATGTGGTCTATACATAAATCAATTCAATTAATACAGATTCTTTAACACAATGTTTATAATTATTTATAAACCCAACCCTTTTCAGAATGTCAGTATTTTTTAAGTTTTCATCAATAGTTTTTTTCTTTAGCATTTGTTTCATAAGTATTTCAAATCTTTCTTTAGCTTGTTTATCAGTATCTGCAATATGTTTTTTTAAAGTATTATCCATAAGCATTATAGTATATTCAGCTTTCTTATACGTTTTTAAATAGTCTAGTCTTAAATGACCATACTTTCCAATTTGATAATATTTTTCATATTAATCTTTAGCTAAATATAAGTTAGGCCAAATAATAATCTCCAACTTTGTGATATGTAATTTTATTGTTAATTTCAAAAAAACTATTAAAATTTATTTTTGCTACAAATCAATCTAACAATTTATATACTGTATCGACTTCTAATCCAATAACATTATGGAAGAAGTCAATAAGAACAATTTTATCCTTATTAAACTTCTCCCAATGCCGTGGTTTGTTATTTTATTAGTTCTACTATTTTATCAGGATTTTCAGATATTATCATATACACATAATTACCTTTTATACCTATTTTTCTATTCTTCACTAATTCATATTGATCAGGTAAATATGTAGACCATACTTTTTCGTATTCTGTTCCATGACTTTCTAAAGCCATTTTTATTTCTTGTAAATCTTCATTTTCAGCTTTAATTATTACGTACATGAATGCTTTTGTATTTACAATAGGTGATTTTCCAATTATATCTTTAATTTTACTACTATCAATTAAAAATGTAGCACTTGCAGTTTCAGCATCTATATTTTGCATTTTATCAAAATCAAACTCATCAGTATTTTCTATTTTCTTCTCAAGTTCAGAAATAGATATATTAATAACATTTGTATCCTCTTTATTAACATCAATGTATATATAAATAAATGCTACAATGGCTAAAACAACTACTAAAGATATTATTAGTATGATGTTTTTCTTTTTCATCTTATCACCTCTAAATTTATTTATTTAGTAATTCAAGTAAAAATTTATTAACAATTCCAGGATTAGCTTTTCCATGAGTTTCTTTCATAACTTGCCCTACTAAAAATCCTAAAGCTCTGTCTTTTCCAGCTTTGTAGTCTTCTATAGATTTAGGATTAGCAGCTACTACTTTTTCAACAATTTCTTTTATTGCACCCTCATCTGACATTTGAACCATACCATTATCTTCAACTATTTTATTTGCATCTTTTCCTGTTTCAAACATCTCATCAAATACTTTTTTTGCAATTTTAGAACTAATAGTTCCTTTATCAATAAGAATAATTAATTGTGCTAAATTTTCAGGAGTTATTTTACTTTCTGTAATATCAATTTCTGCATCATTTAGTTTTTTTGTAAAGTCAACCATTAACCAATTAGAAACAGCTTTTGGATTATTACAAATTTTAACAGACTCTTCAAAGAATGTAGCTACATTTTTAGAAGATGTAAGAATATCAGCATCATATTCTGGTAAAGAGTATTCATTTACATATCTTTCCTTTTTAATATGTGGAAGTTCAGGTAAATTTTTCTTTATATTATCTATATATTCATCAGATAATACAATTGGGGCAAGGTCTGGTTCAGGAAAATACCTATAATCATTTGCATCTTCTTTAGTACGCATTGCATATCCAATTCCCTTTGCATCGTCAAATCTTCTAGTTTCTTGATAAATTACTCCACCTTTTTCCAATTCTTCAATTTGTCTTTTAGTTTCAAATTCTATAGAATCTTTAATTGATTTAAATGAATTTAAATTTTTAGTTTCTGTTCTTGTACCAAATTCTTTACTTCCTTTTTCTCTTACAGATAGATTAACATCACATCTTAAAGATCCCTCTTGCATTTTACAATCACATACTTCAAGATATTCTAGAATTGATTTTAATGTTTGCATGTAGCCTACAGCCTCATCTGCACTCCTAATATCTGGTTCTGATACAATTTCTATTAATGGTACAGCACATCTATTCATATCAACAAGTGTTGCACCTGTATATGCATCATGTATAAGTTTTCCTGCATCCTCTTCTATATGAATTCTTGTAATACCAACTCTTTTTTTGTAATCATTTACATTAAACTCTAGATACCCATGTTCACATAGTGGTAAATCGTATTGTGAAGTTTGATATGCCTTAGGTAAATCAGGATAGAAATAGTTTTTTCTATCTTGTTTAGAAAATCTTGATATTTCACAATTTGTAGCAAGACCTGCTTTTACAGCATATTCTACAACCTTTTCATTTAGAACAGGAAGTGTTCCTGGCATTCCTGTACATATTGGACAACAATGAGTATTTGGATCAGCACCAAACTCTGTTGAACAATTACAATATATTTTAGTATTAGTTGAAAGTTCAGCATGAACTTCAAGTCCTATTACTACTTCGTATTCCTTCATCTATTCTACCTCCTTTAACAACAAGTTAAAATTTTCCTTTATATAGCTTATTAATTCATCTTTTTTAACAAGAGTAGCTTGACTCTGTCCTGATATTTTTACTTCAAATAAATCTTTATCTAAATTTCTAGGACTTACTACTATTCTTATAGAAGCACCTATTAAATCCGAATCTTTAAATTTAACCCCCGCACTTTTATTTCTATCATCTAAAAGTACATCGTAGCCTATTTTTAAAAGCTCGTTATATATATCATCTGTTTTTTCTTTTACGATTTCATTTTTAGTATAATCAATTGGACAAATATGTATATCAAAAGGCGCTATACTTACAGGCCAATTAACAGCATCTCTAGTTCCTTTTTTTTCAAGAACAGATGCCATAAGCCTACCTACACCTATACCATAACAGCCCATTAATGGATTTTTAGTTTTTCCTTCTTCATCTATATATGTCATATTCATCTGTTTTGTATATTTGTCACCTAATTTAAATATATTTCCTACTTCTATTCCTTTTTCTATTTTAAGGGCATTTTTAGAACACATTGGACAATAATCTAAGTCTGTTACTTTAGCAACATCTACAAATTCTACTTTGCCAACATCTCTTGATATATTAAATCCTGTATAATGATAATCTACTTCATTTGCTCCAAATACTAAACTTTGTTCATTTTCTAAAGATTTATCAAATATAACTATAGCATTTGCTTTTAAATCTTTTGGACCTACAAATCCATAAGTTATATTATCATCTTTTTCCTCTTTTCTTGGAACAAGTTTTTCATCATCTACTTTTAGTAAATTACGAAGTTTTGTTTCGTTTACTTCTCTATCTGCACGTATAAATACAACGATAATTTCGTTTGTGTCAAGTCTTGTATATATTACAGCCTTTCCCATTTTAGATACAGGAATATTTGTAAAATCATGTAAAGCATCTATTGTTTTTATACCAGGTGTACTTATTTTTACTAGTTCTTCTGTTTTATCAGACAGAGTATCATATTTATCCGTATATGCAACTTCCATATTAGCACTGTAACCACATTCGTTACAAATTACTATTTTATCTTCACCAGCATCACATAAAAGCATGTATTCATGAGCACCACTACCACCCATCATACCAGTATCTGATGCTACTGCTACTACTTCTGGTATTCCTACTCTTTTAAATATTCTGTTATATGCCGCGTAGAACTTTTCATATTCTTCATCAAGACTTTCATCAGTTGTATGAAAAGAATATGCATCTTTCATTGTAAATTCTCTAACACGAATAAGCCCTGCGCGAGGTCTTGCCTCATCTCTAAATTTTGTCTGAATTTGATAAACACTAAATGGATATTTCTGGTATGAATATGCCTCATTTAAAAGAGAAAATACTGTTGCTTCTTCATGAGTCATTGAAAGTACCATATCAGCACCTGTTCTGTCTTTAAATCTCAAAAGTTCTGAGCCAACACTTTCATATCTTCCAGACATATCCCATAATTTTCTAGTAGCAACAAGAGGCATTAATATTTCCTGAGCACCAATAGCATTCATTTCTTCTCTTATTATATTTTCAATCTTACTACTTACTTTTTTTGCTAAGGGCATAAGCGTATATATTCCACTTGCCATTTGTTTTATATATCCGCCTTTAATAAGTAGCCCATGACTTTTTATTGTTGCTTCACTTGGCCATTCTTTTTTAGTTTGTGCTATAAGCTTTGATTGTAACATTTTATTCCCCCTTAAATATTAGGTTTCTTTTTACTAAATTCTGTATTTTGTTCATATGTGTATGCAATTTGTAAAAGCTTTTCTTCATCAAAAGCTTTAGTTATAAACTGTAATCCTATTGGCATACCATTTGATGCAAAACCACCAGGAATAGATATTGCAGGAAGCCCTGCTATATTTACAGGCACTGTAAATATATCTTCTAAATACATTTCAAGAGGATTTGTAGAATGCTCACCCATTTTAAATGAAGTATTTGGTGCAGTTGGTATCATTATTGCGTCACAACTTTCAAAAGTCTTTTTGAAATCTTCTACTATTAATGTTCTTACTTGTTGTGCACGTTTGTAATATGCATCATAATAACCTGAAGATAAAACGTAAGTACCAAGCATAATTCTTCTTTTTACTTCATCACCAAAACCTTCTGTTCTAGATTTTGTGTATAAATCTATTAAGTCAGAAAATTCTTTTGCACGATGACCATATCTTATTCCATCATATCTTCCTAAATTTGAAGATGCCTCTGCTGTTGCAATAATGTAATATGTAGCTAAAGAATATTTAGCATATTCAAGTTTTACATCTACTATCTCTGCTCCTAATTCTTTTAGTGTATTTACTGAATTATCATATGCTTCTTTTACATCATTATTTATTCCATCATTTACAAAAATGACAGGTATTCCAATTTTCATACCTTTTACATCATTTACCAAAGATTTTGTATAATCTTTTTTTTCTAAATCAGCTGATGTAGTGTCTTTCTTATCATGCCCTGCTATTACGTTTAACATTATAGCAGCATCTTCAACAGTTTTACCAAAAGGGCCTATTTGATCAAGAGACGATGCAAAAGCAATAAGTCCATATCTTGAAATAAGGCCATAGGTTGGTTTAAGACCTACAACGCTACAATATGATGCTGGTTGTCTTATAGAACCACCAGTATCTGAGCCTAAAGCAGCATATGCCATATCTGCTGATACACATGCAGCACTACCACCACTTGATCCACCTGGTACTCTTTCTACGTCCCATGGATTAGCAGTCTTTTTAAAATACGATGTTTCTGTAGAAGACCCCATTGCAAATTCATCCATATTAGTTTTACCAATCATAATAGCTCCAGCATCTTCTAATTTTTCTATTACAGTAGCGTTATATATTGGTTCAAAATTTTCTAACATTTTTGAAGCACATGTTGTTTTAACATTTTTTGTACATATATTATCCTTAATAGCAATTGGAACTCCACCAAGTAGTCCTATATCCTCACCTTTATCTAATTTTTCTTGAAGCTCATCTGACCTTTTATATGCCTCATTTTTTGTTAAAGTTATATATGCTCCAACCTTAGGTTCTACTTCTTCAATTCTTTTATATACACTATCTAAAACTTCTTTAATAGTTACTTTTTTATCCTTAATGTCTTTTGCTATTTCACTTAATGTTTTACTATATAGTTCCATTTTATCACTCCTATTCTACAGTTTGAGGTACACTTACACAACCAGCTTCTTTTTCTGGTGCATTTTTTAAGATTTCCTCTCTATCATATGATTTATCTCTATTATCTTCTCTAAATACATTTTTTATATCTAGAATATGTGCAGTAGGCTTAACCCCTTCTACATCAATTGATGATAGCTGATTTGCAAAATCAACTATGCTTGATAAATCATTTGTTATTTTGTCAAGTGACTTTTCATCAAACTCTAATCTTGAAAGTTTTGCAAGATGTTTTACTTCTTCTTTTGATACACTCATTGTATCTCCTCCTTTTAAACATTAAACATATGTTAAATTTCTTATTTATTATACTTTAAATACATAAAGAAGTCAAGGCAAAATCTTACCCTTGAGCTAACTTTGCAAAAAAAATAAATATTGGTTTTCGGTATAACATTGCAATTTATATACTATTGACAAACATGATATAATTATGAAAAGCATATTTTACCTATAAAATAATTTAAGGAGGAATTTTTAATGTCTATTCCATTTTCACAAGGTAACTACGGTATAATATCTTACTCAATTAAGCAAGATAAAAATGATGATACAACTTACTTAATAAAGTGCGATAAGGAGTTGTTTGATTATGCAACATCAAACTTTTATGGTTTCATTATTTCAAAAATTCCAAAGTTTGGAAAATATGAAGTTGAAGAGTTCATAGCAAAAAAGCTAATATTAGCTCTTGTTGAAGGTGATATCACCGAGCTTATGAATACTAAAATATCATATGATGATAGTCCATATAATAGCGGCGATTATTCTAAAAATATAGTAAGAGAAAGAATTTTGGAGTTCTGTGAAATAATAAGTAAAGAAAATGGTATTATAACTCTAAAATACTTAGGAAAGCCTAATACTTAAGTAAAAGCCAACAGTTGAAATTACATTTGTAAAATCAACTGTTGGTCTATTATTATCCATTAATAATCATATTATGATTACCTAAGTTATTAATTAGTTTATTTCTCTCATTATCTATCTCCTCTTTAGTAAGAGTTTTTTGATAAGAACCTATTATAAATCTAATAGTAATGTTTTTCTTATCCTTTAATTTATCTTCGTTTTCATAAACATCTACTAGCTTGTAACTTTGCAAATACTCAAGACTTGACTCCTTTATTACTTTTTCTATTGTAGCATATTTAACATTTTTAT
Source organism: uncultured Clostridium sp. (assembly GCA_964617175.1). Taxonomy (GTDB): domain Bacteria; phylum Bacillota; class Clostridia; order TANB77; family CAG-465; genus CAG-465. Next base: position 19,493 of record CAZTVT010000001.1, on the reverse strand, counting down.
CTACAATTATAGAAAAGTCAAAATCAACGGTTTGATATTTACTTGTTTCTTTAAATACGACTGGACTAGTTTCTATGCCTGCTAATAACTCGATATTTATTTCAGCTATAACAATATTCGATTTCGGATTAATTTTGTCTTTTACTCTTGGATTTAGAGAAGAAATATATCCAAGTATAATATCGTTATATTTTACTACAAAAGAATTTACAGGGTGTATGTAATTATCATTAAACTTATTATTTTCAACATATTCCAAATTAATGTTTTTATTTATTTTAGCAATATTTTCTATCATAGATTTTAACTCAAATAACAGTTGTTCGTCTGATTTTGAAATACTCGTTAAAGCCATCCCTAAAACTTTATATTCATCACAATCTTTACCTTTTTCTTTATAATCAAAAACTCTACCTATTTCAAATATACCAAACTCATCATAATTTTTAATATTTTTGTAAATACCATATAGCATAGTAGGTCCCATGTTATATCTCAAAACACTATCAAGTCTATTTAAACCATTTACAATTTTTAAATTATCATGAATCTCTATACCTAACTCATTATTTAATTTTGTATCATACCAAACATAACTATGTATTTCAGACATACCATATTTTTCAGCAAGTAGTTTTTTAGAGTTATATTCTAAAGTTCTTGTTTTATCTTCCCTTACAGGTTCTACTTTCCACAGATTAGTTTGTGGAATTATATTATCATATCCATATATTCTTGATATTTCTTCAATAATATCAGCCTTACCAGATATATCCTTTGTTGCTCTAAAGCTTGGAACTTCTATTGTAATTAAATTATCATTTTTTACCTCTACTTTAAATTCAAGTGAAGTTAAAATATCAACAATCTTATCTAGTGTAAATTCTACTCCTATTTTTTTATTAATATAATCTTTAGCTATATCAATTGAAACTGTAGGATATTTATTTAAGTATAAATCAGAAAAACTTGAACTAACTTTAATATCTTTATCTTCTTCTTTCAATATTTTTACAAATCTTTCTACTGCTATTTTTGTAAGTTCTGGATCTAAAGTTTTTTCATATCTTGAACTTGCATCTGTTCTTAATGCAAGTTTACTTGCTGTTTTTCTTACTGTTACTGCATTAAAATTGGCTGATTCTAAGAAAAGTGAAGTAGTACTATCCGTAATTTGTGTGTTTTGACCACCCATGACACCTGCTATTGCTACTGGAGTGTTTTCGTTATATATCATTAAAGTACCAATGTCAAGTTCTCTTTTAGTATCATCAAGAGTTATAAATTCTTGTTTTTCTTTTAATGTTTTAACATTTATAGCTTTTATGAAATTCTTATCAAAAGCATGCATTGGCTGTCCTAACTCTAACATAATGTAATTTGTCATATCAACAAGCAAACTTATAGGTCTTAAGCCACAATATGTAAGTCTTGTTTTCATTTTATATGAAGATGATTTTTTAGTTACATTATCAATAGTTAAAGCAGAATATCTATAGCATTCATTTTTATCCTTAATATTAATATTTAATTTCTTTAAGTCATTATACTTTTCTAAATCTTCTACTTCTAATGGCTTTAATTTTCTTTTTGTAATTGCAGCTATTTCTCTTGCAATACCATAATGTCCCCAAAGATCTGGTCTATTTGTAAGTGACTTATTATCAATTTCATAAACCACATCATCAATTGGTATTATATCTTTTATATCAGTTCCAAGAGGAATATCATCATCTAAAATCATTATTCCTGAATTATCTTCACTAATTCCAAGTTCTTTTTCAGATAAACACATACCACAACTTTCATTTCCAGCAATAGAAGTCTTAGTTATTTTAACGCCATTTACTTTGCTTCCATCTTTTGCAAAAGCCACCTTAATTCCTTCTTTTACATTTGGCGCTCCACATATACAATTTATTTTTTCATTTCCAATATCTACTAATAATTTGTGTAATTTTTTAGAATTTTCAACATCTTCTACTGATAACACTTTACCTACTACAATGTCTCTTGTATTCTTGCCATATTCTACAATTCCTTCAACTTCTGCTGTTGACATTGTAAATTTATATATTAAATCTTTTACATCAATTCCATCTAAATCAACAAAATCTTTTATCCAATTTATTGAAATAAACATATTTTACCTCCCTATTTTATATACATTTGCTTTAAGCTTCTTAAATCACCTGAATTTAAAACTCTTAAATCATTTATTCCATATTTCATCATTGCAAGACGTGAAAGTCCAAGTCCAAAAGCAAAGCCTGAATATTTCTCCGGATCAATTCCTCCCATATTAAGTACGTTTGGATGAATCATTCCACAAGGACATAATTCTATCCAACCACCATTTTTGCAAACTTTACACCCTTTTCCACCACAATATATACATTGTATATCAAGTTCAAATCCAGGTTCAACGAATGGAAAGAATCCTGGTCTAAGTCTTACTTCTACATCTTTCTTAAATATTTCTGAAAGTAATGTTTTCATAAAATAAATTAAATTAGCAATAGAAACCTCTTTATCTATCATCATTCCTTCCATTTGGAAGAAAGTGTTTTCGTGAGATGCATCAAGTTCCTCATTTCTAAAACATCTACCTGGAAATATTGCTTTTAAAGGTGCACCATATTTTCTCATAATTTTGTTTTGTGCAGCTGAAGTTTGAGTTTTTAATAACTGTCCATTTTCAAGCCAAAAAGTATCTTGCATATCACGTGCTGGATGATGTTTTGGAACATTTACAGCCTCGAAATTGTTATACTCAGTTTCAACTTCATTTCCATCTTCTACTGTAAATCCCATACTTTGAAAAATCTCTTCTAACTCCTTTTGAACAATAGTTATAGGATGAAGAGAACCTATATTTAAATCAGTAGGAAGTGTTAAATCAACTTTTTTTACATTATTTATTTTATCTTCATACTCTTTTTCTTTTAGTTTTTCTTTTTTACTTTCAATTTTACTTTCGATTTCTACTTTTAACTTATTTGCAAGCATTGCTACTTCTTTTCTTTTACTTTCTTCAACACTCTTTAAATTTTTTAACACATCAACAATCTTACCTTTTTTTCCTAAAAATTCTACTCTTATTTCTTCTATACTACCACTACTTTTAGCTTTTTCTATTTTCTGATTTGCCTCAAATTCTATTTCTTTAATTTTATCTAACATATGAATCCTCCTTACATAAAAAGACATTTCGCCCTATATATAATAATATAGGACGAAATGTTATATTCCGCGTTACCACCTAAATTCATCTAAGATATACTTAAATGCACTCAATCACAGCTATAACAGGCTTACCTGATTTTTCCTACTATAACTTTTCAGAAAAACACCTCCAAAGTGAAATTTCAGTAGAAGAATATTTGCAAACTTCCAGCCCAAGGTTTACATTCTCTATAATACCCGCTCTCTACCTACTTTGCTTTATCATCGGTTTTAAATATTTTTAACTACTAAAATTATACAATTAAACTTCCTAATTGTCAACTGGCAATTTTATTTTATTCTAAAATCCATCATAATACTTTTTTCTTTCATACCCATAGATTTATAAAAATTTATGGCACTATTATTTTCTAAATTAACGTTTAATTCTACCATATTACAATCATTTTTTTTGGCAATATTTTTTATAAAAGAAAATAATAATTTACCAATTCCATTTCTTTTATATTGTTCTAATACCCCTATAGCATCAATAAACAAAGCTTTTCTCTCAAAAGAAATAGTTGTTTCTTTATGTTCTTTAAACATAAAAATACTATATCCAACAATTTCATTTTGTTTCTCTACAACAATAACATTACCTTTTTCTACCATATTAAAAAAGTATTCTTTATCTAAAGCTTTATTTACATCTTTATACAAATCAGGTCTAAAAATATTATGTATTTTTTGTACTTGATTTTGTATAACCAAGACTCCTTCAAAATCATCATTCTTTGCAAATCTAACTTTCATAATTCGTTTCTCCTTTCTATTTATCGCTATATTTTCAAATTTCTTTTAGTAATAATCTTAGATATTTATCTGTATATTTTTTTAACTTATCAAAATTTTCTTTCTTGCTATAATAAGCTATAACATTCTTAGAAGTATCATTTGCTTTTTGGTATTGTTTAGCAGTAATATCTTTATTTTTTAAAGCCTCATATAATTCTTCCTGATCTAATACATACACTTCACTATCACATGTTATAACTACATCTAAAAACAAATCATGCATGTATGGAATAACTTCTTGTGTTACTCCCACTTTTTCAATCATATCAATATAGAATTCTATAAAATTTAAATTTTCATCATACATGGCAGTAACCATGTAATTTTTATTTTTAGGATGTAACATTAACCACTTGTGATTATTATCAAAGATTTTTTGTTCTCTCCCCCCATACCTTGGTACAGAATATCCTTTTTTTGCTTTTGTTACACAAACAAGTGATATATATCCCTCAAAATACTCATCTCTAACCTTGATACTTTTAAATTTACTTTCCAATATATTTTTAGGATTTGGATTATTTGCATACTTAATTTTCATTTAAGTCTCTCCTTTAAATTCATTGGACAAAATTTCCATATATATGACATCATGATACTTACCATTACAAAAATATGCACTATGCCTTCTGCCATATTCTTTGAAACCAACTTTTTTGTAACAAGCTATAGCATTTTCATTAAAGCTAAATACATGAAGATCAATATTATTTAGATTTAAATAATTAAATCCAAAATTAAGTAATAATTTTAAAGCCTCACTACCATAGCCTTTTCCTCTATTTTCTTTATCACCAATAAAAATCCCAATAGTAGCAGTTCTTGAAATTTGGTCAATTTTATTAAAACCACAGTTTCCAATTAATTTATCATTTTCTATATTTATAATTGCAAAATTACTTAACCTATTAGATAAACTATTTTCAATCCAAGCTTTTTCGCTTACTTCATTAGTTACAAAACAACTTTTATTAATTCTATCTGTAATTTCCATATCATTTAACCATTTAGTATAAATTCCAACATCTTCTAAACTAATAGGTGATAAATATACATTTTTACCTGAGATTTTTTTTAAATACTTCATAAAACTTCCTCCTTTTAAAATAACCCGCAGAAGAGCCTGAAATTAAGACTCCTCCGCAGGTTTTTTTCCTACTTCTGTGTAAGTATCATAAACTAATAAAAAAAGTTATATGACACTTTTATACCGCTCGAATTTATTTTTCTAGGTATACTCTTAATATACTAATATGATAACATAATATTTTAAGTTTGTCAAATAACAAGAAATTATTTTTACTTTGTAACCTCTTTTTTCACCACACCTGTTGTGTTTATATAATAGTCATGGTTACATATAATATCATTAACTTCTTCTTTGATATCAAATATATCATAACAATTTATAATATACCCCTCACTATTATTTATTTCTAAATATTTATTTACTTTATTTATAAATTCCTCTTTTCCATTTACAACAAAAACAAATTTCTCGTATTCATAATCATTAATAATCTTTTCATTTAACCATTCAGTATAAAACACCTTATCATTCATTTTCTTGTAAAATTTACTAACTATATTTTTTATTTTTCTTCTTTCAATCTTTTCATTTTTTTCATTAATATATATCACCTTAACATTCTCTAACTCACTATCTATAAAATTATTGGCAATTATATATGCATGTGTTGAGTTTACTGTAAAACAACATAATTTAATTTTTTTCATCTTTTGTATTCCCCCTTATAGTCTAAATTTTATCACTCACATTTTAAAAAGTCAATTTCTAAATTTATCTACTTTTGCTTTATTTTGTAGATTTTTAGTGAACACATTCGACATAATTTTTAATGTGACAATTTATATTTTTATTAGATAAAACAAGACAAAAAATTACTGTATTTATACACAAAAATTACCAATAATATTAATAGGTGATAACTATGAAACAAAAAAATATAACTCTTTTTATAGCAATTTTTTCTTTTATAATATTAAACACAATGATTGCTTTTAATATATATAAAACTAAATTTGTATCTAAGGATATTGTTAGATTACATGTAGTAGCAAATAGTAACAGTATAGAAGATCAAATAATAAAGTTAAAAGTTGAATCTAAAATAAGTGATTATATTTCTTCTTTAGATTCATCAAATAAAAATAAGTTACTAAAGAATATAAAAGAAAATAAATATAATTTATTAAGTATTGCAGATAGTACTATAAACGAGAGCAATAAAACTTATACAGCTTCATTAAAAGTCGGAAAAATATATTATGAAGAAAAACAAAATATGATACTAGACATGTATAACGGAACATATGACAGTGCAAGTATAATTTTAGGAGAAGGCAATGGAAAGAATATTTGGTCAATGATATTTCCAAATGAAAAAACAATAGATAAAATAAAAGAATTAGATACTATATTTCCAGGAATATCTAATATATATAATTCACAAAAAAGTATTGATAAAGATGATAAAATACAAATAAAATCTAAGATCTTTTCCTCACTTGAAATAACTTTATAGAATACAAAATACTGTCCCTATTTAGCAAGAAATTCACAATATAAAAAAGTGCCCCACATACTTTATTATAATTATATCGTAGATAAAATTCAAAAAATCTCATCACAAATTTTTACTTCTATTCTAATATACTATTTGCAATTAATTAAAAATATTTATATATGCACAATATCCGCATATAACCTTAAAAGCTTATATGCGGATATTTAATATTTTACAAAGTTAGCCTTATTCTTCATTAAGTCTTCCAAAAAATGTAAGTGCCCATAGACCAGCAATTCCTACTATTGTAAATATTAGTCTACTTAGCATAGATGTCATTCCACCAAATATTGTACCTACTAAGTCAAATTGAAATAGTCCTATTAATGCCCAGTTTATGGCTCCTATTACTACTAGTATTAAGGCTATATAATTTAACGCTTTCATAAGATACCTCCTAACAGAACAAAATAAATTTGTCTATTTATATGTTGTGCAATTTTTATAATTTTATACATAATTATAAATTTATCAAAATAATTATAGTTTCTACACTTTCATTTTACATAAAACTTGACTTTTTTAAAAAATTGTGCTATACTATAGTTATAGAATTATATATAATTTTAAAATGATTATTTTAAAACTTTTACAAATTATAACTATAATTCTAAATAATTTTTTAAGGAGATTACTTATATGGAAATTACAAACATAATCGAATTGCAGATGGAAGCTTACATGCTCAAAGATGGTGAAATCATCACACGCCCAATAACTGGGAATGAAAAGTTTCCATTCAAAAAGAAGGATTTAACAAAAGCTTATAATTATAATGGATCGACGTTAGTTTTTTATAACAAAACGAGTGAAGCTTTTGTAGTCCCAATACCGAAAAACACAGTAGACCTGTTCGAAAAAATATTACAGGAAAACGGCTACAAAAAAGCCGAAATTTCAGTTCCTCTTTCAAACGGGTTCGACTATCCTGAACTTAAGGATAAGTGGGAAGCAGTAAAAGGCAGGATTAAACTCCTTGCTTAATCCCACATTATCTGCCTCACAGAGCTCACCTTTAAAAAGGTGGGTTCTTTTCTTTTTTTTATAAATATTTCCTAATTTATGCCTAAAAATTATAACAAATACAAAAATACACAGACACTTGATATACGTGCCTGTGTTACAAAAATATAATGTAACGTATATCAAAGAAATGATATACTTAATATTATAATGTGCTATTTAAAAATTTTTATTCATTTTTTTCAAATTGTTTATATAAAATTATAGACGCAGCAACAGCAACATTTAAAGATTCAGCATTTCCAGTCATTGGAATCTTTACAAAAATATCACATAACTTTTTAACCTCATTACTTATTCCATTTGCTTCATTCCCCATAACAAAAGCCATTTTTTTTGAAATTTTTAAATTTTCAAGAGATATACTTTTATCATCTAAAACAGTACCAACTATAGTATATCCAATATTTTTTATTTCATGTATATCGTCTAAATAAATAATTTTTTCTCTTAAAATAGAACCCATTGTAGAACGCAAAACTTTAGGAGAGTAGCAATCAGCTGTGCCTTTTGTACAAACTATAGTATCTATTCCAAATGCATCAGCACTTCTAATAATTGTTCCAATATTGCCAGTATCTTGAATTTTATCTAAAATTAAAATATTTCCTTTATCATTTATTTTATCATATTTTGGAATTTCAATAACAGCTAAAATTCCTTGTGGAGTTTTTGTATCAGTTAAACTTTCAAAAACTTCTTTTGAAAAATAAATAACTTCCAAATTTCTATAGTTTTTTAATCTTTCTAATATATTATTTCCACCATTTACATTTTCTAATATTTCTTTAGAACAAGCGATAAACTTTAAGTTTATCGCTTCTTTTTTATCTAACACTTCATTTACAACTTTAATTCCTTCTAAATAAAAACAATGATTTTTTATTCTTCCTTTTTTATCATTTAAACTTTTTATAAACTTTGCTTTTTCATTAGATTTACTAGTTATAACATTTTCCATTTTTATTCTCCTGTAGTTGTAGTATCTGTTGTAGAATTTGTTGTTTCATTAGTTGTTGCATCTGTAGTATTTTCACTTGATGATGATTTTCCAGTTATTTGTTCAACAGCTTTCTTAATATTATCTTCATTTACCTTAAAATTCTTTTCAACACTTATGTTATTTAAATTTCCATTCACATAATTTTCTCTATCGTATTCGCTTTTTTCTCTTCCATTTTCAGTAATACTATTTAATTTTATTATATGATATCCATATGTACTTTCAACTAGTACTATGTCTCCTACTTGCATACTTTTTACTGCATCTGCATAACTTTCATCAGTCTGACCATCCATGTATACAGTATACTTACCTCCATCATCTTTTGTTCCTGTATCTTCAGATAGTTCTTTTGCAAGTGCTGCAAAATCTTCTCCAGATTTAGCTCTTTGTAAAACAGCTTCTGCTTGTGATTTTTTATTTGCTTTTTCCTCATCAGATAATGCTGCTCCACTATCACTTGTTGTTTTAAATAATATATGACTAGTTTCATATGAATTCAAATTTGGATTTTCTTCGTTTGCTTTAATAAAGTTTAATACATCTTCATCATTTGCATCAGCTACTTTTTTATCTATATACGCACTTATTAGAGCATCATCATAATATAGTTGTTTCATTTGATTTGCATTAATTCCTTGTTCCTCAAGTTGTTTTAATTGTTCTTTATCTTGAAATTGCTCATCAATTTCTTTTTTTCTATCTTCAGGAATTTTTACTCCCTCTTTTTTAGCTTCTTTAATTATAATTTCATCTAAAGCTGCTTTATTTGCAATTTGTTCTGGTATCATATCTTCAGGATATCCAAAATAAGTAAGCATTGGTTGGAATGTTTTATAATATATAGCAAACTCTGATTTTGTTACTTTTCCACCATCATATGTTGCAACAGGCATCATACTTGTTGCATAAAAGTAATATCCAAATATTCCAAATGCAACTAAAAGAATTGCTACTATTATTGATATAATAACAACTTTTTCAGAAATTTGTTTTTTTACCTTTTCTTGCTTTTTTACAACTGGTTTTGTTTCTTCTTTTTTTACTGGTTTAGCAGTGTTTTGTTTTTTTTCTTTATCAACTTTTTGTGATTTTTCATTAGATGCTTTTTTCTTGTTATCTTTTTTTAATTCTTCTTTTTTTACCTCTTTACTCATCATTCTTCCCCTTTTCTTTTATTAGCTTTTCAAGCTCTAATTGTACACGAATTAGTATATCACTACGTGTAAAATTTGTCAAACGAATTTGTAAATTATATGGTTCTATCTTTAAATTTTCACCAAATGAACATATTTTTGTAATTCCAAGTTTTCTTGCTATATTTCTTATTTCAACAATCTTTATTAAATTTTCTGTTTCTTTTGGAAGTTCACCATATCTATCTATAAGTTCATCAATAACATCTAGCATTGTATCCTTATCAGTAATATCAGATATTTTCTGATACATACTTATTTTTTGAATTGGATCTTTAATATAACTATCACTAATATATGCAGAAACATCTAAATCTATTTTAATTTCTTGATTAATACTATCAGCTTCATCTATATTATTTTTCTCTTTCTTTATTGCTTTTTCAAGAAGAGATAAATACATATCATATCCAACCTTTATCATATGACCATGTTGTTCTTTTCCAAGTAAACTTCCAGCTCCTCTTATTTCTAAATCACGAAGAGCAATTTTAAATCCACTTCCAAATTCAGTAAAATCCCTAATTGCCCTAAGTCTTTTTTCTGCTACTTCTGTAATTTGTTTGTCTTTTTTATAAGTGATATATGCATAAGCAAGCCTGCTAGAACGTCCAACTCTTCCTCTTATTTGATAAAGTTGTGCAAGTCCGAAGTCTATCTGCATTTTCAACAATTAAAGTGTTTGCATTAGGTATATCTATTCCAGATTCTAATATAGAAGTACAAACAATTATATCAAATTCATGATTTATAAATTTAATCATAATATCTTCTATTTGATGTGGATCCATTCTTCCATGTGCGTATTTTACTCTTGCATTAGGCACTAATTTTCTTACTTTCTCTGTAAGTTCTTCAATTCCTTCTACTCTATTATTTAAATAAAAAACTTGGCCATCTCTTAAAAGTTCTTTTTCTATTGCTTCTTTTATAACAACATCGTTATACTCCATGACATAAGTGTGTACTGGAAGTCTTTCAAGAGGAGGTTCTGTAAGTGTGCTCATCCCTCTAATTCCTACCATAGACATATGAAGTGTACGAGGAATAGGCGTTGCAGTCATAGAAAGGACATCAACTGTTTCTTTTATTTTTTTTATACTTTCTTTTGCTTTAACACCAAATCTATGCTCTTCATCAATTACAAGAAGCCCTAAATCTTTAAAAAACACATCACTAGAAAGCATTCTATGAGTCCCTATTACAACATCAATTTTACCATCTACTAAATCTTTTAAAATTTGTGTCTGCTGTTTTGGAGTTTTAAATCTACTTAACATTTCAACTCTTACGCCAAATTTTTCCATTCTTTCTTTAAAAGTACGGTACTGTTGCAAGCAAAGTACCGTAGTAGGTACTAAATATGCAACTTGTTTTTTATCCATTACAGCTTTAAAAGCTACACGAAGAGCAACTTCAGTCTTTCCATACCCAACATCACCACAAAGCAATCTATCCATTACCTTAGGTGACTCCATATCCTCTTTAATTTCAGTTATAGCTTGTTTTTGATCATCTGTAAGTTCATAAGGAAATGATTCTTCAAATTCTTTTTGCCAAGGAGTATCATTACTAAAAGCATAACCTGGATTTTTCTCACGTTTAGCATAAAGTGATAAGAGTTCCTTTGCCACTTCTTCTACATGTAAAGTTACTTTTCTTTTTGTTTTTTCCCACTCTTTAGTACCAAGAGAATTTATTTTTGGTTTAGCATCATCGTCACATACATATTTTTTTACTAAATCAAGCTGATTTATTGGGACATACAAAGCACCATTATTTGCATACTCTATTTTAATATAGTCTTTTATAACATCCTGAACATCTATACTCTCTATTCCCTTATATATACCAATACCATGATTCTCGTGTACTACAAAATCACCTATTTTTAAATCCTCAAAACTATCAATATCAGTTCCTTTTAAATTTTCTTTTTTTAATTTCTTTTTAAGGTTTGTTCCACTAACAGGCTCCGCAATTATAACTAAATCATCAACTGAAGAATAAAAGCCACCCGACAAGATTCCAAATGTTATATATACCTTACCTTTAACTAATTTCTTTTCTTGCCATATATTATCTAAAACTTCTACTTTTTCTCCATTATCCAAAAGATAATTTTTTACTTGCTCTACTCTTGTCGTACTCGGAAAGACAAGCAAAAGTTTTTTATTTTTTAGTGCTCTTACATCATTTAAAAGCGTTTCAAAAGAATTCCTATAAAAGTACATTTCCTTTGATTTAAAATCAAAAACTTTTCTTGATTTATTTATACTTCTATCTAAAACTTGTTTTTGCATATATACATTAGTTGTTTTAGATATCATTTTTTTAACATCATCAAAAGTAATAAACTTATTTGCAAAAGGAATATACATATAATTACGTTCATTCAAAATTTTTAAAGTTTCTTCATTTTCATAACATAGACTATCAGCTTTCTTTTTACAATTTATAGGTTCATCAAAAAATATACTATAGTCTTTTAAGTAATCAAGTAAAAAACTAGGACTATTTACAAGTAAATTAAAGTACTTATCTGCTAAGTTATCAAGTATACCGTTTTGTATGTACTCAATATCTTTTTTTATATTCTCCTTTAATTCATATGATATTTTTTCATTAAGTACTTCATTTAATTTCTGTATAACTTCTTCTAATCTATCACTAGTCAAAGCAAGCTCTGAAACACATGAAATACTTGCCTCACTTAAGTTAGTTATACTCCTTTGAGTTAAAACATCAAATGTTCTAATACTATCCACAATATCTCCAAAAAACTCAATTCTATATGGCATGTCACTTTCTACAGCAAAGACATCAATAATACCACCACGAAGAGCAAACTGCCCCTTTCCTTCAACACTTTCTGCTTTTTCGTATCCGAAGTTCCACCAACTTTTGGGCTAACTTTGTAAAATTTATATCTTCATCTTTTTTTATTAAAATTGTAGTATCATTATTTGCTTTTTTAGGTGTCATTGGTAGCATTAATGCATCAATTGTGGTAACAATTATTTTCTTTCCTTCTTCATCTATCTTAGATAACGCATACATTCTATCATTTTGAATTTCTTTACTTTGTGCTTCAACATCGTAATATACAATTTGTTTTGCAGGAAAATATATCATTTCTATATCAGAAAAAAACTTTAAATCCTGTATCATTTTATTTGCTGTTAAAACATTACTGCATACTACAAGACTATTTTTCTCAGAGTTTTTAGTTAAATTATACACATAAAAAGCTTTCTCTGTGTCCATTATATCTTTAAAGGAAATTGCAACATTTTTTTCTTTTATATTATCTAATATTTCATTATACATATCCGACTTAGATATGCTTTCTGTAAGTATATTCATTATTTTATCCTTCTTTCATTGTAAAATCATAGAAATCGTTGTTTTATATTTTTATTAAATAAAATTTGAGTTTAAAACAAACATATTAAATTTAATTATTTTGCACAAAATTAAGTTATATAAATAATTTTTATTTATTATAATATTTATTATATACTTCTTCAAATTCATCTTTAAAATCTATAAATTCATCTTTTTCTTTAATGTATTTATTTAACCATGTTAACAACTCATTTTTCTCATTTGGTAAACTACTTTCTAATATATTTTCTATTGCCTCTTTAAACTCGTTTTGTATATCCTCGTGTTCACCATAAGAGCCATCTATAGCAAATTCTCCTATAACTTCAAGTGTTGCTTCTAGTATCTTAATTGCTTCTTTAATATTATTTGTTTCAACAAGCTCTCCTATTTTATCCGAATAATCATATAAAATTTGCATAGCTTCTCTTCCCATTTCTTCGCTAATATATCCTCTATCAGCTACTTGATTCAAAGCATCTCTTAATAGTTCTTTAAAACCTTCCTTTGATTTTTCTTGGAAATATTGTGAAAATTTTATCTCAAAACTTGATCTAATAGACAAATTTTGCATGATGTTTTCAAATAAAAATTCTTCTAATTTTTCTTTTGGTATTTGTTTTAATATTTTTTCATATTTTTCCATAAAATCCCTTCCTCTTACTTAAAATGGTAACTCATCTTCCTGATTTCCAGCCAATATTTGATATTTATGAGCTTCCTTTTTATTAGCCATTTTTTCATATAATAAAGCTAAGCTTCCAAATAACGTATACTTGCTATCTATATTATCGTTTTTTAGTAAATCTTCTATAATGGCTATAGCTTTTTCATAGTCCGGCTCTTCTCCATTTATGTATATATTAGATTTTGTTAAAATTGCACCTGAATTATTTGGATATTCTTTTATAAAATCATCTATTAATTTTATAGCTTTATTTTTATCTCCGTCATCGCAATATGCATAATCTAGTCCACTTATTAATAATTCTTTTGTGTCTTCTTCTATTTTTATAAAATTTAAAGCCTCATTTATTCAATAATATGTATTAAACTTCAAAGTAATACTTTATAAACCTCCTCTAGCCATCAATATTTTCTTTAATAATTTCTTTTAGTTTTTCAATTGATATAACAGGTATACCTAAAGATTCTGCTTTAGAAAGTTTACTACCAGCATTTTCTCCTGCAACTAGGAAACTAGTTTTTTTAGAAACACTACCAGACACTTTTCCACTATTTTCTTCTATTAATTTTGTAATATCATTTCTTGAGTAATCATCAAAAGAACCAGTTACAACAAAAATTTTACCTTTTAACTTATTTGATGAAAGTTCTTTTTTATTTCCCTTTAAGTTAACTCCCGCATTTTCTAATTTTTGTATAAGCTTCTTAGTCTGCTCTTTACTAAAGAAATCCACTACTGATTTTGCCATTATTTCACCAAAGTCATCTAGTGCATTTATTTCTTCTACGCTGGCTTTTCCAATTTCATATATATCATCAAAATTTTCTGATAAGATCTTAGCCGCTTTCTTCCCTATGTGACGCATTCCAAGGCCAAATAATAATTTATCTAAAGTATTAGCCTTAGTATTTTGTATTGCATTAATTAAATTCATAGCAGATTTAGGTGCAAATCTATCCAAAATAACTATATCTTCATACTTTAAATAATAAATATCAGCAATATCTTTAATTAAATTCTCATCTATTAATTGCTCAACAATTGCACCACCAAGTCCAGATATATCCATAGCATCACGAGATGCAAAATGCACTAAAGAACGATATGTAAGTGCAGGGCACTCACTATTTGTACATCTTAAAGCAACCTCATTTTCTAGTTTCTCAAGTTTTTCACCACATACTGGACATATTGTAGGTACATTGTATTCTTTCTCATCTCCTGTACGTTTACTTTTTACAACATTTATAACCTCAGGAATAACATCTCCAGCCTTTTGAATTACAACAGTATCTCCTATTTTTATATCCTTAGTTTTAATATAATCGAAATTATGAAGAGTAGTTTTAGATATAACAGAACCTGCAAGTCTAACTGGCTCTAGTATTGCCATAGGTGTTACTTGTCCTGTTCTTCCAACTTGCACTTTAATATCAAGGAGTTTTGTTTCTTTTTGTTCTGGTGGATACTTATACGCAACAGCCCATTTTGGAACTTTTACAGTAGAGCCTGCTTCCTCTCTTAATTTAAGATCGTTTATCTTAACCACTGCCCCATCAATATCATAAGGTAGGCTATCTCTTTTTTTCCCAATCTCCTCTATTGCAGCAAGTACTTCATTAATTCCAACGCACACCTTTATATATTCAATAGTCTTAATTCCTGTATTTTTTATATATTCTATACTCTCAGAATGATTACTAAATTTCTTGCCTTTTTGTAAATTAAACACAAAGATACTAAGATTTCTAGCACGTACAAGTTTTGGGTCAAGCTGCCTTAAAGTACCAGCAGCTGCATTTCTTGGATTAGATAATATTTGTTTTCCCGACTCTTCTAACTTTTCATTAATACTTTCAAATTCTTTTCTTGGTAGATAAACTTCTCCTCTTACTTCAAAAGTATCTTTAGTACTTAGTCTATCAGGGATTCCATCTACCATTTTAAGGTTTTCAGTTACATCCTCACCAATAAATCCATCGCCTCTTGTAGAGCCACGAACAAATTTACCATTCTCATATTCTAAAGATACAGACAGACCATCAATCTTAGTCTCTACTGTAAATTCTATATTTTCTCCATACTCGCGTTGCATTTTAAAAACAAAATCTTTTACATCATCAAAAGAAAATACATCCTGCAAACTTTGCATCTGAACATCATGAGTAACCTGATTAAAAATATTTTTTGAATGTCCACCGACTTTCCTAGTTGGTGAATCATCAGTCACATACTCAGGATGTTCTTTTTCTAATTTTTTTAACCTTTGAGTTAACTTATCATATTCATAGTCACTGATTTCTGGCTCATCTTCATCATAATACTTTTTATTATGATATTCAATTTCACGCCTTAATCTATCAATTTCTTCCTTTACATTATCATCAAACAAACTTAACTGTTCCTCATTCATATATAACCACCTATCCTTGGGCTAACTTTGTAAAAAATATTACTAATTCATTTTTTATAAAGTTATATAACGCCAAAAAGAGTAATGTGGTATACAATACCATATTACTTTTTTAGCATAAATATTCAATAAAAATTTTATTCATCAACTTTTACAGTATCTTTAAATCTTGCTATATAATCAATCAATGACCAAACAGTAGCAAGCACCGCTGCAGCTACAGACACAGTCATACCAACATTTATTAATAATTCGAATGGAGTCATAACAAGAGATTGTGTTACAAAATCTCCAAAATTGTAAGTACCAACAAGTGCTAGAATAACAGCTAAAAGTTGAAATACTGTTTTTACTTTACCACTAAGTGAAGCTGCTAAATCTTTTTCTTTATCAGCTCCAAAATTTCTAAGTCCTGTTACAAAAAAATCTCTAAGAACAATAACTATAGCCATCCAAGCGGGTATAATACCAGCTGTTGCTATAAGTATAAAACCAGAAGCAACAAGCATTTTATCTGCAAGCGGATCCATTATTTTTCCAAATTTAGTAACTAAATTATTTTTTCTAGAAATATATCCATCTAAGAAATCAGTAATAGAAGCAAGAACAAAAACTGCTAATGCAACATATCTTGCCCACTCTAATTTAGCAGGTAAACACATAAACACTACAAATACTACTACCATAACCATTCTAAGCATAGTAAGTTTATTTGGTAAATTCATTTTCTTAAACATCAAACATCATATCCTTCCCTAGCCCTTGGGCTAACTTTGTAAAAAAAAAACAATTTACTTTTTTATTATATCAAACACCCAGAATTAAGTCAATCAATTTACTAAATAACAATAATTTTTTCACTTTATTATCATAGTGAACATAACACTTTAGTTTTATACTCAAAAAAGCTTTACAAATTTTACATAACGTGGTATAATATTGATACAATTTAAATTTAAAATAATAGCTAAATTTAGCTTTAATATAGATTCAAAGAAATTTAAGGAGATGATTGTATGAATAAAAATGAATACACAAATTTTCTAGTTTCTGCATTTGATAAATGTAAAGAAATTATAAAAGAAGGAAAACGTGAGATCATAATAGACAAGTCTTCTCACAAAAAAATAGAATTTGTAATACCTTCGTTTGAAAATTTTGAAGAGATTACAATATATTCGATTTCAAAAGATGAGTATTTATATAACAAATATATTCATCTTTCTGGAGTAAACGTTCTATTTTATATATGCTGTATATATCTCAGACTACTTAACAACAATCATGGAAAGTATTATGAGTATACCTCCACTGATGAAAGAAAGAGAATGAGCGAAAAAATAAAAGTGTTGAAAAATTACTCTTTTATTTTTAATGAAAACGAAAAAGGCTTTTGGTATTACCAAATTAATGATCTTAAAAATACTAAAAAATTAATATTTGATCTATCATAAATAATAGATCACCAATTATTTAAAGGACGGAAGTAATTTATCTTCCGTCCTTTTTTATCATATCTACCAAATTTTCTAATAAAGAAATTACAGTTGTAATGCCAACACCACCTGGTACAGGAGTTACAAATTTAGCTACATCTAATACATTTTCAGTATCTACATCTCCAACTACCTTTCCGTCTATTCTGTTTATTCCAACGTCTACAACTAAAGCACCATTTTTTACCATATCTTTCGTTATAAGATGCGGAACTCCAGCAGCAACAACCAAAACATCAGCCATTTTAGTATACTTCTTTAAATTATTAGTCTTTGAATGACAAGTTATAACTGTAGCATCTCTATTTAATAAAAGTGCCGAGATGGGTTTACCTACAATTATACTTCTTCCAACAACCACTGCTGTTTTGGATGTCAAGTCAACTCCTGTACTATCTATTATAGACATAATTCCTCTAGGGGTACATGCAACAATATTAGGACTTCCCATAATAAGTTTTCCAATATTTAAAGGATGAAATCCATCAATATCTTTTTTTGGTGAAATAGATTCTAATATTTTTCTTTCATCAAGATGTTTAAAAACAGGAAGTTGAACTAATATTCCATGAATCGAATCATCATTATTAAGTCTTTCTATGATTTCCAAAACTTTATCAGTAGTTGTATCAGAATCTAACATATACTCAACTTCTTCAATTCCAAGTTCACTACACATCTCTCTTTTTTTTCTAACATATATTCTTGAAGAATCTAAATCATTAGCAAGAATGACAGCAAGTTTAGGTATTATTCCTCTTCTTTTTAAATCTAAAACTTGTTTTTTTAAATTAAATTTTTTATCTTCAACTATTTTTCTTACATCAATCAAAGTTCCTTTACTTTCTTTAGTTTGCATTAACCTCATCCTCTCTTAATTAGTTCATCAATAACATTTTTAAAATAAACAGCAGCTGTACGTGGAGCAACCTTTGTAGGTAAAGCAAGTGCCCAAGTAGTATTTATTTTAAGTTCTTTTGCTTTTGAAAAATCCACTCCTCCTGGGCTGGATGCAAGGTCAATTATAACAGATTCCTTTTTTAAACACTTAAGTCTTTTTTCATCTAAAATCATAGCAGGAATTGTATTAAAAATAATATCCATATCCCCAAGATAACTATCAAGTTTATCTAAACTTATACTATTATATCCCATTGCCTTAATAAATGCAAGGTCTTTTTCATTTCTAGCCTCACAATAAACATTTGCACCAATTCCATACAGCATTTTAGACAAAATTTTACCAATATTACCATATCCTAAAACTAATACATTAGAACCATGTATTGTAAAATCTGTCATTTTCATAGCAATATCTATTGCACCTTCAGATGTAGGAATTGCATTTAGTATAGCCACGCCTTCCTCTTCTAAAATATCGTAAAATTTGATATTTTTCTTTTTTAATTTAACTTTCATATTTTTTGATATAGCACCTGCATATAATATTTTATCAGAACCCGCCATATGATTAATTAATTCATTGCACTCTAAAGACTCACCATTTACTTTTACGTCATCCTTTGAAAAAGGTGTAGGTCCAATAATAATATCTGCATTATCAAAACTATTCAAACTCCCCAGCTCATTTATATACATTTTTCTCATATACTTACTTCTTTCATCAGTACCAAGCACACACATATTTACATCTTTTCTTTTTACTTCAAATAAAC